>JAOULY010000044.1 GCA_029881775.1 Gammaproteobacteria bacterium | reverse complement strand
ACGCACCCGGCAGCTTCATAACATTTGGCATTGGTTTTAGTGTGAAAATATAAAATTCCGGCTCTAACGAACTGAATCTACCATGAGAATCAAGCAAATTTGGTGCGCTTTGGAAAATAAATGATGATGGCTGCTGAGCCTGTCATCCTGACCTTGCGAACCGGGACAGAACCTCGCCAGACCCCGGCAAACCGCAACCAGGAGCGGTGTGAGCGGGTTTTCCACGGGTGGATGGCCCGGGTCGGACCTCGGTAACGTATAGCTTAATCGGGAGATTGCCCGGAATATCGAAGTGCCGTAGCCCGGATGCAACGCAGTGGTATCCGGGTATACACTGCTTCTCAATGCCTGGTTCTGGCTGTTCCGATTAAAGGTATGTCTGCCGGCAACCCGGGTGAGGCCTTCACGGCGTGGAGGTATCCATGCAGGCAAAAAAACGGGGCCCGAAGGCCCCGTTCTCTTTCCGTTCAGAAAACCGGTTAGAACTTGTGCTTAATGCCGATAGCAAAAACGTCCTTCTCCGGGTCATTGACCGGACTGCCGGTGGTTGGAAACCCAGGTACTGTAGTGAACGGCGGGCTGGCGAGAAAAGCATTGATGGCCGCATCATTATCCTGCTCCTGCATGGTATAGGCTGCATAGATCGTGGTGCGCTTGCTCAGGCTGTGAGTGCCGGCAATGGTAATCGCCGTCTGCTCGGAGTCTTCATTGCCGGCAGAAAAAAGGCCATTGACGAGGTCTTCACCCTCTGCCACACCATAGCCCAGGTAGATCATGTTGTTGCCCATGGTGTAGGTGCCGGCCAGGTGCCACCACGTACCTGCCTGCCTGCCTGGTTCGCCAGAAAAAGTGGCTTTATCTTCGATGTCTTCATACTGACCCATGACGGAAAAGTTGTTGATGGTGTACTTGCCGCCGACCTTCCAGGCAGTGATATCGCCTTGATTGTTGTTGATGTCGTCCCCATCGTTGGTGAGGTAGTCGGCAAACACCAGGATGCCGCCGTTGGTGTACTGGGCACCGATACCGTAGGCATCATTGTCTTCATCAGAACCACCACTACCGTCTTTCTCGTCGCTGTCCAGCGTGTAGTGGGCCACCAGCTTGAAACCATTGAAGTCCGCGCTGTCCCAGCGGATGGTGTTGGTGGCGCGTCCCTCGCCGTCTTCACCGGCATTGGCATGCAGGAAGGACTGCAGGCCATTGCTGCGGCCCTGGGCCGCGGTGCGGTAGAGCGGATCGATCATCGCGCCGTGTGACTTGTAGCCGGTGGAGATGGTGCCGATGCGGACCTTGCCGAAGCCGCCGGCCAGGCCGATCCACTGGTCGCGGTCGGTCAGGCTGCCTGGGTCGCCACCCTTGTTGCGATTGATGGTATCGAACTGGAAGTCCAGCTTGAAGATCGCCTGCAGGCCGTTGCCCAGGTCCTCGCTGCCCTTGAAGCCGATGGAGCAGGTTGTACACTGGAAGTTGATATCATCCCGGCTGGAGAACGCGGTGGTAACGATATTTGAAAACCATTCGTCTGGCATCTTGGAAATATCTACGAAGCCGTTGTCGGCATCGTGGCTTACGATCGCGGTATCGATATGACCGAAGACAGTGATGTCTGCCTGCGCAGCACCCATGCCACCGGCGAGCACTGCACCGATCATGGTCGGTAAAAGTTTCTGTTTCATGATAATCCCCCTTATCGCGGTTGACGCTTGGCTGGATGAGCTACGGCTTAATGCTGTTGTAGGTGAAGGCACACTAATCAATGAAATGTGTAAATGCAACACTTATTCCACAGAGAAAACAAGGCTCTCCCGGGTGTGTCGCATTCAGGCCACAGTGTGGGCGGTGCCCCTGGTAATACCGGATAAACTCGAAGCGGCTAAGGTAGGGTAATTGTTCAAAACAACTATGGGCACCAATATGCCTGCCTGTCCGGATACACGGGGCGGCTTCGTGAAAGGTCGCCTTCTTTATATGATGCTGAGAACCTCCACGATTGGTTGCCACACTTTGGATGTCTGTCTTAAACGATAATCCTGGTTTGTTTGTAATGGCGTATATCTAAACAGGGCTGAGTATCAGATGGTGTTGAAATTCATCAATAGTGTGCTGGAAAAGAAAAAATCATGCCTCAATCCCAACAATTAACGATTAAACAAGCCCTGTCACAGGCAAAAAAGGCAACCAGGCAGGGTGACACCGCGACTGCACTTCATATCTACAATGCTGTCCTCCAGCACCAGCCTGACAACCCGGTCGCAAAAAAGGGCCTGCGCAACTTGCAAAAAGGATTACCACGCAATCAATACATACAAGCAGAGACGACAAAACATTTGCAGGATCAAATCAGTGCCCTGGAGAATCTATATCACACGGGGCAGATGGAAAAGACGGAGCAGGCCTGCAGGAAATTACTGCGAACCTATCCACATGCATTAACTGTTATCAATGTATTAGGCGTGGCACTCCGAAGGCAGGGCAAGTTGGAGGAGTCTGTGCAGGCATTCGATAAGGCGATCGAGCTCGAGCCCGATGCTGCAGAGGCTTACTGTAACCGTGGCAATGCACTGCAAGACCTTGGGCAGTTGAAGTCGGCCGTGGAGAGTTATGACAAGGCGATAAAGCTCAAGCCTGATTATGCAATGGCCTACGATAACCGCGGCAATGCGCTCAACGGCCTTGGACAGCTGGAGGCGGCGCTGGGGAGCTATGACAAGGCGATCGAGCTCGAGCCCGATACGGCGGAAACTTACAATAACCGCGGCAATGTACTCAAAGATCTTGGACAACTGGAGTCGGCCATGGAGAGCTATGATACGGCGATCGGGCTCAAGCCAGATTATGCGGAGGCCTACAATAACCGGGGCAATGCACTCAAGGAGCAGGCACAGCTGAAGGTGGCCGTGGAGAACTATGATAAGGCGATCAGGCTCAAGCCTGATTATGCCGAGGCGCATAGCAACCTGTCGTATGCATTGCTGTCCCTGGGCAATTTCAAGGATGGCTGGAAAGAGCATGAATGGAGGGCGGGGGCAAAAGGATTCAAATCCGGCAGGCGCAATTACGTGCAGCCGCAATGGGATGGATCATCCCTGGATGGAAAGACAATACTCCTCCATGTTGAACAGGGTGTCGGTGATGAGGTTATGTTTTCCTCCTGTATTCCATACCTTGTAGACAGGAATCCAAAGCAAATTATTCTTGAGTGCGACTTGCGTCTTGCTCCATTGTTTGCACGATCCTTCCCGGAAGTGGAAGTTCGGGGTAAAAAAGGAGTAAATAATCTTGATTGGCTGAAGGAATTTGGAGACATTGATTTTCAGGTCGCCATCGGTAGCCTTCCCGGGTTTTTTTGTTCTGATTTTGAGCTTCTCCCTGACAGAAAGCCTTTCCTGAAACCTGCCCCGGAATCACTTGCCAAGTGGAAAGGTCGCTATGCTGACATGGGGGAAGGAAGGAAGATCGGGGTATCCTGGAGAGGCGGGTTGGAGAGGACAAAAAGAATCAGGTCGATCGAGCTTCAGCTGTTAGAACCTGTTTTCCGCTCTGGCGCACATTTCGTGAATCTTCAATATGGAGATTGTGCACAAGAGATTAACCAGCTCGAGCGTGAGATGGGCGTGCATATTCACGATTGGGGCGATGCTGATCCCCTGGTAGACCTGGATGATTTTGCCGCCCAGGTTGCTGCGCTTGATCTTGTCATATCGGTTGATAATTCAACAGTGCACTTTGCGGGAGCAGTGGGGACACCCGCATGGGTGTTATTACCTTTTAGCCCGGACTGGAGATGGATGCTGGAGCGGGATGATTCACCATGGTATCCATCAATCAGACTTTTCAGGCAAAAAGTACCTGGTGATTGGTCTTGTGTAATTTCTGAAGTTAAAACAGAGCTCAATAAATATTGCAGAATATATGGCCATACATAATGCGTATTAACCAGTTTTTGTGTGCCTGTTTAATGCCCGCTATTGGCAGACTGATAATGCCGACGGGCACGATACTTAAGCCAGGCCGCGCTTTTGGCAGGTCAAGGCGTCCGAGCGGGTGGAACCGGAGCGGCGGGTCTATGCCATCAGCGAGCGGACCGGGCAATTTTGTTCGCGCATGCGATGCGCTCCTGCAGAGAAATACATTTACCAGCGGTAATACAGCCGCTGTAGGAGCGCATCGCATGCGCGAACAATGTTACGAGGCTTTTGCCCTGCGACGGTACCGCTACAGGCCGGGCCCCGCGCGCGGGGCCGCCTGATCAGAACAGCTGGGTGAAGCGGGCGTAAAAGGTGTTCTTGTCGACCTCGGGCAGGCCCTTGTGCACCAACGGATGCGCCCAGTCGAGGCGCAGCTTGCTGATCAGTTTGCCGGAATGCCGGTAGTTCATCTCCGCGCCGAGACCGGCGCTGGAAATGTTGTTCTCCTGGGTCGAGCCCGGCACCCGGTTATGGACGTAGCCCCAGTCCACGAACGGGCCGGCCTGGACATACCAGCGGCTGTCGGTGATATCGAACTGGCGGTACAGGTCGACGTTCAGCGAGGCGCCGCTGTCACCCGTCGATTGCGCCGGTTCATAGCCGCGCACGCTACCGTAGCCGCCGATCGTGAACAGGTCGGAGGACAGCAGGGCGGCGTCCGAGTACTGGCCCTGCAGCACGAGGGAGACGTAATCACGGTCCGCCAGGCGGGCGTTGGCATAGAGCAGCGACTCGATGGTCCAGGCGCGGGGATCACCTGCCTGGCGGGTCGCATCCGCCTCGCCCCGGTCATCGGCCCCGAACAGGCCGACGCCCTTGCTGGCGCGCAGGCTCAGGAACGACACCAGGCGGCTCTTGCGCAGGCTGAAGCTGGTCTCGGCAAACAGCCTGGAGATGGTGTCGGAGGTATCCGGAACACCGGCAAGGAAAGAGTCGTACTCGCCGCGCTCGACACCGCCGCGCAGCACCAGCTTGCGCTGGCGCTGGTTGATCAGTGCGCTCGACAGTGCCGCCTGGGCGACCTCCGACTCGCCGGAGGAATCCAGCGCCGCGAAGATGTCGCCGATGCTGTTGTCGCTGCGCAGGTAGTCGAGTTCCAGTTGCAGGTTGTGCAGCGGCAGCGGGAACATCGCCTCGCCCTGTAGCGACCAGAAGTCATCGTTCGACTTGCGGCCCGTGATACCGAGCGATTCGCCGATACCCATCAGGTTGCTTTTTTGCAGGCTGAGCCTGGCGACCGTACGGCCGGTGAATTTCGACCCGTAGTTGTCGATCGAGAAGACCTGCACATCTTCGTCGGTCTCCGCACGGCGGATCAGTAGATCGAGGTCGGTGGTACCGGTTTCCTGTCCCGGGCGCAGGTTCACCGAGGAGCGGATGTTGGTCAGCCCGTTGATGTCCTGCAGGGCTGTTTCTACGTTCCGTTCGTTGAAAACGTCGCCGCTACCGATCGCGCCGATGCGTGAATTCGCGATGCCCTCGTGCAGCACATCGTTGTCGACGTTGATCTGCCCGATGCGTCCGACGATGACAAGCACTTCCATGACGCCGTCGGACAGGTCCTGCGGCGGCGTGGTGACCTTGACGAGCACGTAGCCTTTGCGGAAATACAGGCTGGTCAGCTCGTATTTCATCTGCGCGATATCGTTGCCGGTGACCGGCCGGTTCAGGTAGGGGGCCGCCACGTCCTGCAGATCCTTTTCTCCGAGCAGCAGCGTGCCACCGAACTCGATGCGCTTCAGTGTCGCGACTACCGTGGCAGGAGCCATTGGCTGCACCGGCTGCGGCTCCTCGACCGGGATCTCGACTTCCTCACCACTCAGCAATGGCGGCAACTCCACCGGCGGCCGGTCCACCACGCCAGGCATGACCTGCAGCGATGGCGGTGCGGCAGATAGCACGGGCGACAGCAACAGTGCCAGCCAGAGCATCATGCCAGGGTGATGCGGGACTGCGTTTCCATACCGGTACGGTTGCGGTTTGTGCATAGCTTTATTCTCCCTGCCACTGCATGTGTTTCGGATGAGTGTATACCCTCCCCGTTACGCGGGAAGGGTATACCTTAATCACACATTACGAACTTTTTTCCAACTGTTTACTGCTGTTACTACCGGGTCACCGATTCGCAGGAACTGGAGATCAGGCGATCGAAGAAGTCCGCCTCGGTGACGGTATAGGCGTCCCGGCCTGCCGCCAGGCAGCCACCCGATGCCGTTGGGGGCAGCAGCGTACTGGGATCTGCACCGGCCAGGATCGCGGCCTCGATATCGCCCGGCAGTGCCGCGATGCGGGGCGGCTGTGTCGCGTCCGCGCCGGTGGCCACCAGCATCTGGCCACTGGCATCGAAACGCAGTGGCAGTTTGCCCGGCCAGCCAGGTCCGACCGGGTCCGTGAACAGGCCGACGGGCTGTATCTTCGTCTTGGGCTGGATGTCGATCTCGCCACCGGCCTCGATGACCAGTTGTGCGAGATAGAATTTAAAGTCGTTCTCGAAGAAGCCTTCTTCCAGACCATCAAGGCCACCCGTGACCGGCGTGCAGCCGCTGTCATCGCAGTACTGCCATATCGAGGAACGCCCCTGCACCCGTGCCGTGCGGTCCGGGTCATCCAGCCGGCCAGCCTCGGCCAGCGGATCGGCACCGCGTACCGTGATGTCGCCGGTCGCCAGCAGGGCCGTGAGTGCGCCCGCGATCGGGCTGGCGGTAGACGGCAGTGGATCTCCGTTGAGGGTTTGCTGCTCAAAGGCCCTGGCCGACACGTCGCCGAGTATGGTCAGGTCGCTGCCCTCCGTTGAACCGTTGTCACCGCCGCCGAAGAGATCGTGCAGGCCGGCGGCGAACACCAGGAAGCCCCGGGCCTCGGTATCGGTGTAGCCACCCGTATGGTTGCCGTTCTGGCCGAACAGGTACGGGCCGCTATCGTAGTTCGCCACGGCCAGTGCATAGACCCTGATCGGGTCGGTATTGATGTCCACGTCACCGCCGGCGACAAAATAGCCGGCCGCTGTGGCCTCGGCACGGGCAGGGACGGCTGGTATCTCAAAGCCGATCGAGTCGACATCGGCCAGCGCGTTGACATTGGCGTCACCCGTGTAGCTCAGCTTGCCGTCACCGATGCCACCCAGTCTGTCGAGGAATGCAACGGGGTCGCCGACCAGTCCGCCGAACACACGCAGCAGATCGTCGAGATTTGCCAGCGTCAGGTTGTCGGACAGCGTGCCCGGCAGAGGCGCCCGGTTCAGCGATGCATCGCGCAGCAGGTCCATCAGGCCCGGAGGCACCCCGGCCAGCAGCACCAGGGCGGCATTCGCGTCGGCGGTATCGTTACTGCCATACACGGACAGGAACCCGCCGGGCAAGGATGTTGCAACCGCATCGACATCGATACCGCCGCTCACGGTGGTGTTGCCGGTGGCGGCCAGCAGGGTGTTGGCCGTGGCCTTGCTGCTGCCGGCTTCGGCGGCGGTGGCATCGGCGCTGACACGAATGTCACCCGTCAGGTTCAGGTCGCCCCGCTCACCATAGCGGAGCGGGTTGCCGGAGGTGTCGAGTTCGATCTCACCCCGGGCGAGCACGTCCAGCACGGCCAGCGCCTCGGTCCTGTTGATTTCATAGACGGTCGCATCAATGCGGTCGTCGATTTCGGGCGCAAGCGATTCCGCCCGCGCATGCACGTCGAAGTCGGCATTGATATCGACCTCGGGGCCCTCAAGCACAACGGTCGCGGTGGCGGTGGTGCCGCCGGCAACGGGATAGAAGCTGCCGGTGTCGGCCGCAACCAATGCCGGGTAGCCGTCGCTGCTGGTCGCATCGGCCGTCACCTCGATGGTGCCGTCGGCGATCGTCAGGGTGCCCGTGCCGCCTTGCTGTGCCGCGATCATCTCCAGGCTGGCCGCGGCGTGGGACCCGCCGAACCTGTAATAGCTATCATCCGTGCCTGCAGAGGCCTTGAGGACGATCGTGGCGGGATCGCCATCCGCTCCCATGGTGATATCGCGATCGGCCAGGAAACTCGCGGAAACGGTCTCCCCGCCGATGGCGTGAATGTCCGCGCCGCCGTGGATATTGATGTTACCTACCGAATCCACCTTGATGGTGCCGCCGGGGTAATACGGCTGGCCATTGAGGTTGCCGATCATTACCGTGCCTTTGGGCGTGCCTATAAACTGGTCGGCATCCACGATGCCGTCAAGGTTGACCGCACCTTCGACGATGCCGGATGCCATGTTGGCGCTCAGGTAGACACGGCCGGATTTCGACTGCAGCGTACCGGTGCTGCTTACGCCCGTGGTCTCGCCCTCCAGCCACTCGCCGCGGGTGCTGAACGTGATCAGCCCGTCGCCGCGCAGGTCGACGTTGAGGGTGAAGTCATTGGTCGAGGCGAGTTCGATCTGCCCCAGGTCGGCCTGGATGTAGCCGTTGTTCTCCACGTGCGGGGCGGCGAGTACCGCGAAGCCGCCGTGGGAGACCGTGATGGTGCCATTATTGACGATCTCGCCATAACCGCTGCCGTCAAAGATAAAGATGCTCTGGGCATAACCCTGGGCCGACTGCAGCTCGTCATCGATACGGTCGGTGTCCGAGGTGGTGGCCAGCAGTGAACCGGCGTTGACCTGTGCATTACTGCCGAACGTAATGCCGTTCTGGTTGATCAGGAAGATCCGTCCATTGGCGTTCAGTATGCCATCGAATGAGGTCGTGTTGCCGCTGATACGGTTGATCGCGACGGCCAGTTCATTCGGCTGCAGGAAGTTCACCTGCTCGTCTTTGATCGTATCAAAGCCGGTCCAGTCAATATCGACCCGCTGGGAATTCTGGTCGATGTCCGTGTGTGTCAGGGTTCCCGCCGTCGTCTGGCTGATGTCGGCGCTGCCATGGGTGACCTGCCCGCCGCTCGGCGCCGCCTGTACTACTGCAGCGGTGGTGAACAACATGACACCGGCGATGACCCGCCTGCAGTAGGCGATCTCGCGACCCTTGCGGATAACACGGCGCCAGTGGAAGAGTTGCTTGTGTTCTATAAACATGATGTTTTCTCCCCGGGCAGGCGGTTACTGTCGCTGCAGCAGATGCGCCGGATGCGGCATCTGCGCTGCCCTCGTATTGAAATCGTGATGCCGGACACGCCTGCTGCGGCCGATGAACACCGCGGTGTTTTCCTTCCCGCCTTCGGGCAGGCTGGCAAGCCAATGCATGTGTGTCGTCATCCTGTGTTACCCGTGTTCGGGTTGTCCACGCCTGGCCGCACCGCCAACCAGGGCAAGCAGGCCGGAACCGAACAGCCACAGGGCGGGCGGCAGCGGCACCGCCAGGCCGAAGGTCACCTGGTCCACGCCGTAGCCACTGTCAAGACTGGTGGCGAGCGTGACATCGGTAAAGCTGCCCAGGCCGATGACCCCCCAGAACAACGGGGTAGCCTCGGGATTGTTGAGGGCGAGGTTGTCGCTGAAGCTTCCTATGCTGACCGTGAAAGCGGTGCCGGGCTCGAAGACGCCGGTGTAGTCGAAGCCGAAGGCATCCACCGCGTTATTAAGGGAGAACGTGGTCGTCGAGCCGACCGGTGTGCCGCTTGCATAACCCAGGTTGTCGGTATCGAGGTAGAGGAACTGCGTGCCGCCGGTGGTCGTGTTGTGCGAACCGCTATGGTCAGCGTCCCAGATCTTGATCGCATCCGGGGTCGCCGAAAGCGTGAAATGATTCAGGGTCAGGGTGTCGCGCCCGTCGGGAATCATCAGAAACGGATCGGGCGTACCGACGGTCCCATAGGACTCGAAATCCTCGATCGTATAGCTCAACAGCGCGGACTCGAATGCCGCCCGGTCCGTGAAAACTGTATATGCCTGTGCATTGCCCGCCAGGGCGACGGAAAACACCGCAAGAGCGACGTATGATGTCGGCTTCATAGCCCTAATCCTCCTCCAGCCTGTATGGCTGTTTGTTATCTGGACAGGCGCATGACTGCCTTCGTACACCATATTATGGTGGCGTGTACTGTTCACGCCTATTGTACGGAGGTCCGATACACGACGCCTGTAGCCTAAATCTAGTTGCTTGATTCGATATGTGCAACATGGAGAGGATCGGCGGCAGCGGGCAGCGGGCAGCGGGCAGCGGGCAGCGGGCAGCGGGCAGCGGGCCGCGGCTAGCTGGCGCCGGTGGATGAGGCCGGACTGGAAGGTGTGCCGGGAGTTCCGTTACCTATCCGTATTGCCGTGGGGTCACTGCAGGGGCGTCTGCCGCCGGCGGGGCGG
>JAOULY010000392.1 GCA_029881775.1 Gammaproteobacteria bacterium | reverse complement strand
AAGCTTTTGTTTCAGCGTGTTAATGTTGTCGTCAAGGGCATCCATCACGGGTGGCAAGGTGTTGGCTACCCAGCCCGCCAGCTTACAACCATGGCTATTGATAGCGTGCGCGGTCAGCAGGGCGTGGTTAATGCAGCCGAGCCGCAGACCCACCACCAGGCAGACATCCAGACCCAGGCCATGCGCCAGGTCAGCGACCGTTTCACGATTATTTAGCGGCACCTGCCAGCCGCCGACACCCTCTACGACCACGATGTCCACATTTGACGCAACTTCATGATATATATCTAATATTTTATCAATGTCGATCGTCTGGCCGGCCTGGTCCGCGGCCAGGTGCGGCGCAATGGCCGGCTCGAAGGCATAGGGATTGACCTGCGCGTAAGCCAATGAAATGGAGGCCTGTCGCTGCAGTTGCACCGCATCGTCGTTGCGCAGCCCCTCCACTGTGCGCTCGCACCCCGAGGCGACCGGCTTCATGGCGGCAACTGTCAGGCCGCGATCCTGCAGTGCCTGCATCAGGCCGAGGCTGATAACCGTCTTGCCGACCCCGGTGTCAGTCCCGGTTACGAACAGACCGCCCGCACTGCTCATGCGTCGTTTCCCGGCTCACGCGGCAACAGGCTGGCCAGCGGCACCTCGTTGCCCTGCCCGGCGTATTTATTGACCGGCGACCAGGCATGACCGTAAACCACTTCATAACTGGCGGGCAGCACGCCGTCAACGCGGAAGGCTTCATAAGCCGCGCTGAATTGCTGCCAGCGCCGTTTACCGGTCAGTCCGCGCGGGCGGCCCGCGGTCACGTTGTGCGCACCGATATGTTTAAGGTCCTGCATCAGGCGGCTCAATTCACGGTAGGTCACGGTGATGCGTTCCGAGTCCATGACCGGATCGGCCCAGCGGGTCTTGAGCAGCAGGTCACCGACATCGTGCAGGTCGGCAAAGCGGTTGACGTGGGTATGGCCGTCGACCGCGTTCCAGCTGGCACGCAATTCCATCAGCGTGTCCGGCCCGAAGGTGGTAAACATCAGCAGCCCGCCCGGCGCCAGCACCCGCCGCAATTCAGCCAGCGTGCCCTCGAGGTCGGTACACCATTGCAGCATCAGGTTGGAAAATATCAGCTCGAAGCTGTCGTCATTAAACGGCAGGCTTTCGGCATCGGCACAGACACAGGCCGGTTTACGCAGCCAGCCGCCACGCGTGCGCGTGTGCTCCAGCATCGCCGGCGCGATATCGAGCGCGACGATATCGGCCTTGCGATAACGCTTTAACAGGGCCGCCGAGAAATGCCCCGTGCCGGCGCCGAGGTCGAGAATACGCGCCGGTTGCAGGCGCACAAAGTCCAGCCGCTCCAGCATGCGATCACCGATTTCATATTGCAGTTCGGCGGCCTCGTCGTAGGTCTTCGCGGCGGCATCGAAGGAACGGCGCGCCTGTTGCTTGTCTATCCGGTACTGCTCGTCATCAGGCATGCGGGTATCCCGTATCCAGTTCAGTCAAAAATGCTGTTATTGTTTGTGCAAATAACGCGGGGGCTGAAATAAACGGCGCGTGCCCCGCGCCAGGCAGTACCGTCAGTCGCGCATCCGGCAACAGCTCACGGGTTGCCTGCACTGCAGCTGGCGGAACCAGCGTATCGCGCTCACCCGCAAGCAACAGCACAGGGCGTTCAATGGATGGCAGCGATGCGCGCAAATCACTGTCGGCAAGGATATCGAGCCCCGCACGCAAGCCCGCCGGGTGCGGCTCGCCATGCATCTGCATGACGCTGCGTAACGACTTCAGCACGGAGGTCGCCTGCTCGCTGCCGCGCACCTGCAGCGCCAGGAACCGATCCAGCGTGCGCTGATAGTCCTGTTCCAGCTCGGCGGCGAACGTTTGCAACAACGACGGCAGCAGTGCGCTTTGCCAGCCCGGCCGGCGCACGAAACAGGGACTGCTGGCCACCGTGATCAGCGCCTTCACGCCGGCTTCCGGGCGTGCAGCGGCACGCATCGCCACCAACCCGCCAAGCGACCAGCCCAGCCATATTGCATTATCCGGCACTACCGCACGTACCGCAGCAACCATGTCGTCCAGCCCGCCGCCACCGCTCCAGCCGCTGCGTCCGTGTCCCGGCAGATCAACGCGCGTGACGCGCACCTGCGGCTCCAGCAACGGCATAACGCTGTCCCAGATGCCGCTGTGCAGGCCCCAGCCGTGGATCATTACCAGGTCGGGGCCGGTGCCGGTGGTTTGTTTATACAAAGGCATTGTTGGTTATATTTTCTCGCGCAAAGTCGCAAAGTCGCAAAGTCGCAAAGAAAAGACTTGCCACAGAGAGCACAGAGGACACAGAGATTTATAATTTAAAAACAATATTTTTTCCGCGTCGTTATTGTGTGCGAACGTAGCCTTGTGGTGATTTGCGTGATACGACAATTGTAGCGACAATGGGTTTAAAGCATTGGTTATTTCTGTGTGCTCTGTGCTCTCTGTGGCTATTATTTTTCTTTTTTTTGCGCCTTTGCGGCTTTGCGCGAGAAAGCACTCGCCAACCCCTCCAGCAACCGGTCAACCTGCGCCTCGGTATGCGCCGCGGAAAATGTAACCCGCAGGCGCGCCGTGCCTTCCGGCACCGTCGGTGGACGAATCGCCGTTACCAGGATTCCCCGCTCTCGTAACGCCTCGC
>JAOULY010000391.1 GCA_029881775.1 Gammaproteobacteria bacterium | reverse complement strand
TACCGCGCCCGCGGGTGTTGGTCACCTCGTCGATCAGGCTCATGGTCAGCAGCGATTCAATCAGGCCGACGGCAGCCAGGATAAAGGCGTATGGCAGGATGATCATCAATGTCTCGAAATTAAACGGCACCGACGGGACATGGAACGTCGGTAGCCCACCCTTGATGCTGGCGAGATCACCGACGGTCTTCGTATCAAGATCGAGGCCCAGCACCAGCAGGCTGACCGCGATAATCGCCGCCAGTGACGCCGGGAAGGCGCCGGTCAGCTTCGGCAGCCAGTGAATAATCAACATCGTCAACACAATCAGGCCACCAAACAGTAACAGCGCCTGGCCCGACAGCCATCCCGTGACACCGTCGGGCGTCGTTGTCTGGAAGCTTTGCAACTGTGCCAGGAAGATCACGATGGCAAGCCCGTTAACGAACCCCAGCATCACCGGGTGCGGAACGATGCGGATAAACTTGCCAAGCCGCAACACGCCAGCGCCCATCTGGATCAGGCCGGTCAGTACCACCGCCGCAAACAGGTATTCCACGCCGTGTTCCGCCACCAGCGACACCATCACCACCGCCATCGCGCCGGTCGCGCCCGAGATCATGCCCGGCCGCCCGCCAAAAATAGCCGCCAGCAGACCCACCATGAAGGCGGCATACAAACCAACCAGCGGCTCGACCCCGGCAATAAAGGCAAACGCCACGGCCTCCGGCACCAGTGCCAGCGCGACTGTCAGACCCGACAAAATCTCGTTTTTAAAGCACGCACCACTGGCGCAACCAAGCTTGAACATAACAATCCCATGGGAATTAGACGACGCGGAAGGTGATGCAGTATATACGAATATTCTTATACAATACAGGGCAAGTTGCGGATTTTAAAAATAAAACGCAGAAATGCCTTAGGGTGAGAAATACCTGAAAGGATAGAACTGCTGGCGCAGATGCAGGCCCGATCAGTAAGAAATCATCATCTCCACTATCGCCTGGCAACCTCGTGCACATATCCGTAATGAACAGCGGGAAATTGGGTGTAACAACGAAATGAGGTTAAGAGAATTGTTTTCAGAGCGAATGCTACCTGTAGGAGCGCCTTGCAGGCGCGCTTGCCATTTTAAATATATAGCGCCTGCAAGGCGCTCCTACAGTTGATCGATGATGGCGTTCAGGGTCGCACTCGGGCGCATTACGCTGGCACACTTCGACCGCGACGGCCGGTAGTATCCGCCCAGGTCCACCGGCGAACCCTGGATGCTGACCAGTTCATCGACGATCTGTTGCTCCTTCGCGGCCAGTTGCTGCGCCACCGGTGCAAAGATCGCCTGCAGTTCCGCTTCCTTGTGCTGCGCGGCCAGCGCCTCTGCCCAGTACAGTCCAAGATAAAAACTGCTGCCGCGATTATCCAGCTCACCCGTCTTGCGCGACGGTGAGCGGTTATTGTTCAGGTACTGGTCGTTCGCCGCATCCAGCGCATCGGCCAGCACCTGGATCTTGCTGTTACCCGTCTTCTGCGCAAGGTCTTCCAGCGACACGGCCAGCGCCAGGTATTCCCCGAGCGAGTCCCAGCGCAGGTGGTTCTCTTCCAGCAACTGTTCCACCAGCTTCGGCGCAGAGCCGCCCGCACCGGTCTCGAACAGCCCGCCACCGGCCAATAGCGGCACGATCGACAACATCTTCGCACTGGTCCCCAGCTCCAGTATCGGGAACAGGTCGGTGAGGTAATCACGCAGTACGTTACCGGTGACCGAAATCGTATTCTCGCCGGCCTTCACGCGCGCCAGCGTATAGGCCATTGCGTCTACCGGCGACTTGACCAGGATCTCCAGCCCGCCGGTGTCATGGTCCTGCAAATACGTCTCGACTTTCTTTATCAGGTTCGCATCATGCGCGCGCAGGCTGTCCAGCCAGAACACCGCCGGCTGACCGGTGAGGCGTGCGCGCGAAACCGCGAGCTTCACCCAGTCCTGTATCGGGATATCTTTCGTCTGGCACATGCGCCAGATGTCGCCTTTATCAACGGGATGTTCCAGCAAGGTGTTGCCGCTATTGTCGTTCACGCACACCACGCCGGCCGCCGGGATCTCGAAGGTCTTGTCATGCGAGCCGTACTCCTCGGCCTTCTGCGCCATCAGCCCGACATTGCTGACAGTGCCCATGGTGGTCGGGTCAAACGCGCCGTGCTGTTTGCAGAAATCGATGACGGCCTGGTAGATACCGGCATAGTTGCGGTCCGGGATCATTGCCTTGGTATCGTGCAGCTTGCCGTCCGGACCCCACATCTGGCCGGATGACCGGATCATGGCCGGCATGGAGGCATCGACAATGACATCGCTCGGTACGTGCAGGTTGGTTATACCCTTGTCCGAGTTGACCATCGCCAGCTCGGGGCGCGTTTTGTAAACCGCCTGCAGGTCTGCCTCGATCTCGCTGCGCTGCGCGGCCGGCAACTGAGCGATCCTGGCATACACGTCGCCCAGGCCGTTGCGTGTATCGACACCAATCTTTTCAAAGGTTGCGGCGTGTTTCTCGAACACGTCCCGGTAATACACACGCACGGCATGGCCAAAGATGATCGGGTCCGACACCTTCATCATGGTGGCCTTCATGTGCAGCGACAGCAGCACACCCTGCGCCTTTGCGGCCTCGGCGGCCTCCTCAAAGAACACACGCAGCCTTTCCACG
>JAOULY010000390.1 GCA_029881775.1 Gammaproteobacteria bacterium | reverse complement strand
CGTGGTCCTGATCGAACCACGCATCGGCGGCGCCATGCTGTATGACATCGTCGGGCCGGTGTGTGAAACCGGCGACTTCCTTGCCAGGAACCGCCTGATGTCGCTGGCAGCCGGCGACCTGCTGGCGGTGCGCTCGGCCGGCGCCTATGGCTTTTCCATGAGCTCGAACTACAACACCCGTCCGCGCGCGGCGGAGATCATGGTTGATGGCAAGCAAATGCATGTCATCCGCGAACGCGAGACGTTCGACGACCTGGTGCGCGGCGAACACCTGTTGCCCGACTGACGCTGTTGCGAAATAACGTTACTTGATAGCGTTTGAATAACAGCCATTCTGGCAACGTGCCGATTGCCAGACATAATCAAGTTCCCGGCAAATCGGCTGATTGCCCTAAGGAGTCTCCGATCGATTACCAGAACGCCGTCGTTGCGAGCGTAGCGTGGCAACCCTGGACTATGGAATCAATCAGTTGGAGATTGCCACGTCACTTCGCTCCTCGCAATGACGACACATCAGAGGTTTACTGATCTTTATTATACGGTGCAAGATTCGGGACTGGATTCCCGACTCGGCAATTGCTCCATGCATTGCCCTACCTCCTGCATGACCCGGTCCAGCCTCTCGACAGAACGCCCGTCTCACCTTCCCCATGCAGTCGTGCGCGGGAATGACATTGTTTATTACACAGTGCCCGGCTGACATAGGACGGGATATTTCTTTAGATCCATGGCACCATCGTGCCTATGACGCTCAACTTCACCAAGATGCACGGCCTCGGCAATGACTTTGTCGTAATCGATGCCATTAACCAGGCGGTCACACTGACACCTGAACAGGTGCGCGCGCTCGCCGACCGTCATTTCGGTATCGGTTGCGACCAGTTGTTGCTGGTTGAGACCGCAACTTCGGCCGAGGCCGATTTTCGCTACCGCATCTTTAACGCCGACGGTGGTGAGGTCGGTCAGTGCGGCAACGGGGCGCGCTGCTTCATGCAGTTCGTGCATGAGCACGGGCTTACCGACAAGCCATCAGTCAAGGTCGAGACAGCTAACGGCATGTTGCAGCTGCTACGCGAGGCTGATGGCCAGATTACGGTCAACATGGGTATACCGCGATTCGAACCACCTGAAATTCCCTTCAGCGCAGCGGCACGCGCGACACAATACACACTGGATGCCGGCGGCCACGCGCTGGAAATCGGCGCCTTGTCGCTGGGCAACCCGCACGCCGTGCTACGCGTGAACAATATCGAAACTGCGCCTGTCGCCGAGCTGGGCCCGCTGATCGAACGCCATGAGCGTTTTCCGGAACGCGTCAATGCCGGGTTTATGCAAATCGTCGACGACACAACCATCCGGGTGCGCGTCTACGAACGCGGCGCCGGCGAAACACTCGCCTGCGGCAGCGGCGCCTGTGCCGCCGTGGTCGCCGGACGTCTGTGGGGACAACTAAATGACACTGTCAAAGTCATGCTGAAGGGCGGTGAACTTGTGGTAAGCTGGTCCGGCGAAGGGACCCCGGTAATGATGACGGGGCCGGCTACCACCGTTTTCCAGGGACAGATCGACCTATGACGACTTCTCAACAACCCCGGTCAGACGCACTTCCACTCGATGAAAAATCGGTCGCCGATTACCTCCGCGAGAATTCAGAATTCTTCCAGAACAATCCCAGCCTGCTGGCTGACCTCGACATCCCGCACAGCTGCGGTCCCGCGGTTTCGCTGGTCGAACACCAGGTGCGCGTGTTGCGCGACCAGAACAGCCAGCTCAAACGCAAGCTGATGGACCTGGTCCAGGTCGCGCGGGACAATAACCGTCTCAACGAGCGCATGCACCAGATGACGCTCGGCCTGATCAATACCACGTCCCTGCAGGCACTGCTGGATACCCTGCGTGAAAACCTGCAGGGCGAATTCAACGCGGATAGCGTGACCCTGCGCCTGGCCAGCGTGCCGGACGCACTGGCACGTGAATGCGGTGTTGACTCCTTCCAGCGGGATGCACCGGAAGTGGCCCATTTCGAGACCTTTCTGAAATCTTCACGCCCGCAATGCGGTCGCTTCAAGCCCGAGCAGCTGAGCTACCTGTTCGGCGACCAGGCACAGGCGATCGAGTCCGTCGCCCTGATACCGCTCGGCGACAAGTGCGCCTGCGGCCTGCTGGCCATCGGCAGCCAGGAATCCAGTCGTTTCCATCCCGGCATGGGCACCCTGTTTCTGACCCACCTGGGTGAGTTGCTGGGCCTGCTGCTGTCTGAGTATTGCCAGCCGAACGGGTAAACCCGGCGCCTGCCATGTAATCCCGCGTGGCCAACGACACCTACGACTGGATCGAACGTTTCCTGCACCACCTGCAGACTGAACGCCGCCTGTCTGACAATACCCGCAAACACTACCGGCGTGACCTCGATGCCCTGCATACCTGGTGTCAGGAAACCGGCATTACAGACTGGTCAATGCTCGACACCGGACAGGTCCGCCAGTACGCCGCCCGGTGTCATCGACGCGGGCTGGGCGGCCGCAGCATCCAGCGTCGCCTGTCAGCCTTGCGCACTTTCTACAATTACCTGCTGCGCGAGCGGGTGGTGACAGCCAACCCGGGGCTGGATGTGCGCGCCCCGCGCAGTGACCGCACCCTGCCCGACACTGTCAGCGTGGATGACATCAGCCAGTTACTC
>JAOULY010000043.1 GCA_029881775.1 Gammaproteobacteria bacterium | reverse complement strand
CAACGTCCAGTTCATCAAGTGCGACGCAAACGATTACAACGACATCGCACCGCTATTCTTCGCCAACAGCTTCGAGTACGTGTTTCACTTCGCCGCAGTCGTCGGCGTGCAGCGTACGCTGCAGAACCCGCTATGGGTCATGCATGATATCCATGGCATCGAGCACGTACTGAACCTGTCGAAGAACACCGGCGTGCGCCGCGTGTACTACTCGTCCTCGTCAGAGGTCTATGGCGAACCCTTCGAGATTCCGCAGAACGAGCAGACCACGCCGCTGAACTCGCGCCTGCCCTATGCCATCGTCAAGAATGTCGGCGAGGCCTTCCTGCGCACCTATCACCGCGAGTTTGGCCTGAACTACCAGGTTTTCCGTTTCTTCAACACCTACGGACCGAACCAGAGCGAGGACTTCGTAGTACCGCGCTTCATCCGCCAGGCCATGGCGAATAAAGATATAACGATATACGGTGATGGTTCGCAAACACGTACGTTCTGCTACGTAGACGACAATGTCGAGGCCTGCGTCAATGCCCATCACACCGGCCTGTTCGAGAACGACACCATCAATATTGGCAGCGACACCGAGTTCACTATCAAGGAACTGGCCGAAACCATCATCAATATAACGGGTTCATCCTCGAAGCTTGTCAACCTGCCGGCCCTGACCGAGGGCGATATGACACGCCGCAAGCCCGACATCAGCAAGATGAAGCAACTACTCAATCACGACCTGGTGCCACTGGAAGAAGGCATCCGCCGACTGGTACAACACTTCGAAGAAACCGATTCTTGACTGCAGCATCAAAATAAAAAGGAATAAACAGTGGTATATCCCTGTTTCTCCATAATGCTGTTGCTGCAACGGGTCTATGTCCGCTACTAAACCATACACCCCTCTCCCCGGCCCTCTCCAGAAGGGAGAGGGGATGCTCTTTTTAGATTATCGGGGTCAATAAGAGTTGTTTTTTATAACAGGGCAAATTGTGCTCTGAACCGCCCAGTTGTTCAGGGGCAGGCGCCGATCGTAGTGAACTACATATCAGGCCTGACGTGAAGCAAAGATCATCCCGGTGCTGCCGTCGAATGTTTCAGATTCGATGCTAAAGCCACTGTCTCTGAGGATGTCTAGCGAAGCAATGTGACGTTCCTGGCCATGTGTTTCCATAGCCACCTGTTGTGTAATCTCAAGCGTCTTCATGGCCCCCTTGAATATCTCCAGCTCCATGCCCTCGGTGTCCATCTTTAGCAAGGCAACCTTCGTGATGTCATGCGCCTTGATAAAATCATCTAACGCCATAACCTCGAAACTGGCAGCCGAGGTCTCCCATTTCATGGGAATACTGACGGCCATGACACTATCGGGATCAACATGCATGGTCGTTGTGCCGGCCTCGGCACCTAGCGCAACTGCCTGCACCTGTGCATGCGGACAGTTACGCGCAATCATCTCGGTATTGGGTAACAGAGGCTCAAAACAGTATAATTCCCGCTGTGGATTGTGAAATGCAAACCATGCAGCCGCGAGACCGATATTCCCGCCGACATCAAGGATGACACCGGGTCCCTCGAGCGTACCAACCGGATAAGCCGGGTGATAGAACAGATTTGCAAGATTGGTGATATCTCCAAAATTATCGCGAAAATACAGCCTGCCGTAGCGGGTCTTCAGTGAGAAAACATGTTCCGGATGATGCCGGGCCAGATACAGCCTGACACGCAAATTCTTGGTCTGTGCCCAGAATATTTTCCAGGTATCGATCATGTTGGTGCCAAGATGGAAGGCACAACCGATGTAGTTAAAGAATCTTCGGATTGATTGCATGATTACAAAATTGTCCAGTAGCTCCCCAGCAGTTATATCGCCCACTTGACCGGAATCCTGCAGACAATCGCATAATTTATTGTAAGGTGCCATGCATGTACTTGACAACCCGGCCCCGGCTGTCGGATATCATGTAATATTCAGGAACTGAGCATACCTGGCCACGTATAACGCTACAGGCAGTAGCCATAGAGGATGTTCACCCGATGCACCGGGAGTCATGAAAAAATAATGAGTAAAGGGAACCTATCAGAGCAAACCGTTACCCGGAATTTTCTCAAGCTGGGCCTGGGCGAGGTGTTCGCACGTCTGATTGCTTTTGCAGCCACCATTTATATTGCGCGCGTACTGGGTCCGGAATCCTACGGCATCGTTGGTTTTGCGCTTGCCATAACTCTTTATTTCAGCTGGTTCACCGATTTTGGCATTGAGGAACTGGCACCGCGCGAACTTGCCCGCAACCCTGCCCGCATCAGGGATCTTGCCCCGTCGCTGGTTGCAGCACGCACCCTGATAGCAATCGTCTGCGCTGCGGGACTGGCAATCTACTCATGGTTATTCCTGCCGCAACCTGACGCGGCAGTTCTGGCAGCATGCGGACTGACATTACTGCCTGTCGGCCTTGGTGTACGCTGGGTATTCTATGGCTTCGAGAAAATGGGACGTGTAGCGCTGGCACGGGGCCTGGGCGAACTGCTGCGCCTTCTACTCATCATTGTGCTGGTCAAGACATCCACCGACATTGTCCAGGTTCCTTTAGCGCAGTTCCTGGGAGAAATGCTGGCCGCACTGCTATTACTCTGGTGGGCACGTCAACATGGCTTCAGGATGACCTGGCGCATCGACTGGCAGCATATCAAGCCGGTATTCCGGCGCGCCAGATCACTGATGCTGACAGCGTTAATGGGCCTGATCATCTACAATTCGGACTTGTTGATCCTGCGAATGTTTCGCCCGGTCAGCGAAATCGGACTTTATCTCGCAGCCTATACATTGATTGCACTACTGGCGAATCTCGGCAATGCGTACAGTTCAAGCCTGCTGCCAACACTTTCACGCCTTGACAAGGACAGCGGGGATGCCCAGCGCCTGTTTGATACCGCACTGGCTCACATGTTTACGTTTGTGTTACCACTGGCTGTGGGTGGTTGCTTGCTTGGAAAAGATATTATACAGCTGGCTTTTGGCAACAGTTTTACGCAAGCCGGCTTATTATTACAGATCCTGATATGGTGCGTGCCATTTCTGCTGCTCAGGGCCGTACTGCGCGCGGCACTCATCGCACGCGGCCGCGAGGACCTGGTCTTTCGCCTGACAGCCTGGGCTGCAGGGACGAATATTGTGCTTAATTTTATCGCCATACCTGTATGGGGAATGCTTGGAGCCGCAGTGACAACGGTGCTTACCGAGACACTCCGGATGCTGCTCGCTTACCGTTACGTGCGCGCCGAAGGCTACAATGCCACCAGCATACAGCGCTTCTGGCGCAGCATTGTTTCCACCACGGTAATGTTTTCCGCATTGCTGCTACTGTCAACGCAAACTCTTTGGGTCGCACTGGCGCTGGGTGTTGTCGTGTTTTTCCTGACTCTCGGTCTCCTGGGCGGACTTCGCCTGCAGCGCAATGGCCTGCCGGTCCTGACCGTCTGATGTTGTACTGATGGAATTCAAGGGGATTGAAATCTGCTGCCCACGCTGCCACGGCGATCTGCACTGGCAGGGTGCTTATCTTGAGCAACTGACCTGCCTGGATTGCGGAGCTGATTATCCGGTTATCTGCGATATCCCGGATCTGCGGATCTTTCCCGATCCGTATATAGGTTTTGATGCGGACCGTGACAAGGGCCGGGGCCTTGCTGTAGAGGCACAATCACGTGACTTACCCGCACTGATCGATCATTACTACGCATCAACCTCGGTGGTACCGCCACAACAGGCGCTGCAGTTCAAGCGCGGGTTGCTGGCCGCCGGGGATCGAGCCAGCGCAGCACTCGCGGCATGGGAGGCAGCTGAGAACACACCCCCACCCGGGCGACGCATGCTCGAAATCGGTTGTGGCACCAGCCCGCTCCTGGTGGCCGCGCAGCAAAAGGGCTACCAGGCAGCAGGTGTTGATATCGCCTTTCGCTGGCTGGTCGTTGGCCGCAAGCGCCTAGAGGCTGCTGGCCTGGATATCCCGCTGATCTGCGCCTGTGCCGAGGCACTGCCATTTCCCGATGCCGGATTCGAACTTGTTGTGCTCGATTCAGTTATTGAACACGTGCGTGACCAGGACACCGTGCTGGCTCAATGTCACAGGGTCATGGTGCCGCGCGCATCCTTGTACCTGGCCACGCCCAACCGCTTCAGTATCGGCCCGGATCCGCATACCGGATACCCGGCAGGCAGCCTGTACCCCGCCGCCTTGACCGCGGCACTGGTTAAACACCAGGGTGGTATACCCCCCAAACGGCAGCTGCTTTCGCTGTTCTCATTACGCAGGAAACTGACGCAAACCGGTTTTTCAGACACATGTGTTTTTTTACCGGACGTGCCCGACCGCCAGCGCGCGCACTACCCACGCCTGCTGCAGCTTGCTGTGTCGGCCTACCATCTGCTCAAGTCATTGCCACTCAGTCGCCACCTGCTGTACCTGATTGGCCCGCTGTTGTATGCGGTCAGCAAGCGCAACGGGAATAGATAGCCCTCAGGCCTTCGCGCCCTTGCTGCCGCTGAATGGATACCAGATACCGACGATTATAAATCCGAGTAATAACAACACCGGTATGGACGAATAACCATTAGTAAAGTGTTCACTCCACGGGCCGCTCATACGTGACATCAGGGTCAGGACGGGAAGTTGGAAACCACTTGTAAACACACTGATAACCGGATCAAGTATACCCAGGCCACGTTCAACATCACGGTACATGGCAAGTGGCCAGGCAATAACCACGCTGAACAGAACAATGAAATATATGATACGCGAAGGCAGCTTCACCAGCATGGCAGCGGCCGGCACAAACAGGAATGGAAAGATCGGCGCCAGGTAGCGGATACCGGTATTAAACTGCAACCGTGTATAACTAACGCCACTGAAAAACAGCCAGAGACCGATAAATGTCAGAAGCAAGGTATACAACTCGAATCGCGGCAGAACATCCGGGGTCCTGTTTCTGAAAAACGGCAGTACAAGTGCAAGCAGCATTAAAGGGCACACCACAAAAAGACCGAAGCGGTAATCAAAACCCAGCATCGTGAACAGCTCCAGCTGCGGCAGCGTGAAACCCTGGTAACCATCGCCTATCCACTCAACCGGCGGCATCCAGTGTTGCCCCGGGTAAAACGGGTTGCCGAAACTCTGCCACTGGTAGAACCACAGCAGTAATACAGGCGGCAGTGTCCCCAGGAAATACCAGAAGCCGTGGCGAATCATGCTGCCGGCATCCGCGCGCATGTACTCCTTTGCCAGGCCATAGAAAAACAGTGCCAGCAACAGGATGCTGCCACTGTAATCGAACAACACTGCCGTACCTCCCGCGATACCCGCAAGCAGGTAAGCCGTCTTGCGCGACAGGCATTCCAGGTTCCACGGGTTCCATATCGCCAGGAAACCCGCGAACGCGATATGTCCCAGCATCAGGTTATGATTGAGAAAACCGGTTCGGAAAAAAACCGGCGTCGCAAAAGCATACAGCAACGACAGCCACAGTGCCGTCCTGTCCGAACGAAACAGGTTGCGCATGAGGTAAAACATCAGCACCACGGCCAATGCCGAGCTGGGCGCCATGCAAAACCACTGGGTAACCACGGATGCCAGTCCGAACTTGATATCGAAGCCGCGCTCCCAGGACTCCCTGAAGAACTGGCGCGCCATCGGCCAGGGGGAATCATACTCAGGCGGTTCAGAAGACGGGTCCGCCTCCCGCGATTGCCGTACCCTATCGACGATCCGGTCGGTTAGCGGGCGCAGCACTGCATAGGGAACAGCCGCCAGCATGGATACGCCCGGATTGCTGCCGATATGCCAGCCATAGCCCTCCTTCTCGAAAATATCCGGATGCATGTTGGCGTATTCGTTCACCTGGAACGAGGCATGATCGCCGATCGACAGCGTAAGATAGACTTCGCGAACGATATTGGTCGTAAAGTGGGCGGAATACACCAGCCAGCAGGTAAGAAACAGCCGAATGGCTATGCCCCTGGTCGGATATTTCCAGGATGAAGGTTCCTGAATAGCGGTTTGCACGCTCGAGTTCTCCATTTATTGTCGGTAACCTGCCCGGACTGAAGCAAGAGAATAGTGCCCGCCATGGATGTTATCAACCTCTGGGAGTTACAATTCATGCAGACCACTCAGAGGCCAAGGCAGGAGGCCGATATTCCTTCTGTAACGACGCAGACTGCATAAACTGCAGGCAAGGAACAAGATTCGGTTGTAACACACTGCACCGTCATTACAGACATGCGGCACGAGAACGATAACAGGACGATAAAATGAATCACTCAAAGGCACACGCAACCGTTTTGACGAAAACTTGCACGCAAGTATGTTGGCAATGAACAGACCAGGCTATATAGCCGGCACCCTGCTGGTGCTGGCGGGAATCCTGCTGCCAGCGGATGCCACTATCGAATTCCTGCGCGGCACGCCCGTAATGCAACTGGAGACCGACCTGCGCGACCAGTTGCAACTCGGTGTCATGTTATTAAGGATTTGCCTTGTATTGCTTGGCATAGCAACGACGGTCATCGCTTTCCTGTCAGGCCGTCAGCAAAACAGCAACCCGGCAATAGCTGCCGCCACCCGCCACGGAGACGTACTTTCAGTTCCGCTTCTGCTTGTGCTGGCAATCGCGACAGTCATCCGTTTCTATCGACTGGACGCCGGTCTGTGGATCGACGAGATAATGACTTACGTGAACTATGCGAACCAGCCTTTCGGTGTGCTGGTATCGACCTATGACTCGCAGAACCACCATATCCTGTATTCACTGTTCACGCACGCCTCATTCCTGATTTTTGGAGAAGGTGCCTGGTCGCTGCGCCTGCCGGCCGTCCTGTTCGGCATCGGCAGCATTTTTGCGCTGTATGTTTTTGCCCGCGAATTTGTGACACGCCGTGAAGCAGTATTGTCTGCCGCCCTGCTTGCCCTTTCGTATCACCATGTATGGTTCAGCCAGAATGCGCGCGGCTATACGACACTGCTATTCTTCAGTCTGCTGTCAAGCTGGTTTCTGGTACGGGCACTGCGCGAGAGCCGCCTGTCCTTGTGGCTCTTGTTTGCAGTTATGGCCGCGCTCGGCGTGTATGTCCATATGACCATGCTATTCATGGTGATCGGGCAATTCCTGATATTTCTGTGGTACCGCTTCAGGCACAGCACTGTTCACTGGCAGGATGTCATGGGCGAATTCCTGGCAGGGTTCTTCATGGCCGGATTGCTCACGATGACCCTGTATGCCCTTGTCCTGCCACAATTGCTGGGCGGCATTTTCATGCAAGGCGTCGAAACGACCATTGAGGAATGGACCAACCCGGTCTGGACGGTCCTTGAGGTCATCAGGAACATGCAGATCGGATTCACCGGGTCGCTTGTTGCTGCCATTGCTGCCTTGATCTTTCTTGTCGGACTGTACCGTTTCTTCCGCGATGCATCCCTGGTTGCGCAATTACTGGTCGTACCGGCACTGATCACGATCTGCGTCATCCTCGCACTCGGCCATCCGATGTTCCCGCGAACATTCTTTTTCCTGATGGGTTTCGGCGTCATGATCATTATACGCGGGACACTTGTTACCGGCGAGACCGGGGCACGACTGTTACATCTCCGTTTCAATAGTCCGACGCTAGCAGGCACGGCACTATGTATCGCGATTATCATGGTCTCCGCGCTGTCCATTCCGTCAGCCTGGGCTCCAAAACAAGACTATTCTGGCGCCTACAAATACGTAACGCAGCAATCAAAAGCCGGGGACATCGTAGTAACAGCAGGTGTTGCCGCCATCACGTACAAGAAATTTTACGACGTTGAATGGCCTGTCATAGAGACATTACAGGACCTGGAAAACATCCGCATCGCTCATCAACGAACGTGGTTCATATATACAATGCCATTGCATATGAAGTCTGCATTCCCTGCTATATGGGCAGCCCTTGAGAAGGAATTCACTGCTGTAAAGACATTCCACGGAACTCTTGGTGACGGGACCATATTCATCGTCATGTCTGAGAGGCAGCCGGATGAATAATTTGTCGACTTATTTATCAAGATGCGGTGCCGTGTATAACCTGTAAACGTTTCAGGATACTCGCCACCTGGTAGCATAACCTAAACTGTTTGCAGTTTAGACACAGATGGCCATAGCCCAAAAGGCTTTTCATTTCGATTAGCTATAATTACGGACGCATTGGGATATGATTATATAATAGTCTCTATCCAGAACGGTCCCATGATACAGACTGCGGAAATCATTGATCGTTTCTGAAACAAGCACCTGAACACACCTGTAACTGCTACACATCAAGCGCACCCGGCTTATTATTGTTCCTTTATCTGGCGCAGAATACCCAGTCGCCATGGAATTGCGCCATAGCCCTTGCCTGCCCGGTCTTCGTCACTAACACCCTGAAACAAAAATTGCAGGTCTGCCGGGTCTACCTCCAGTCGTTGATCCACGCCTGTGCGGATCAGCTCACCGTGACTGTATGATTCCGTCCATGGCTCACCCTGGTGAGTAACATTCACGGGTGATGCAAATAGCCGTTCCCGGCTTGTGGCCAGTGGCAACCATTGACCATCAAGCCGGTCTGCCAGGAAGGCCTTGTAATATCGACGAGGCCCGTTCTCAGCCTCGATCAGGGACAGGTATTTGTCCAGACCTTTCAACTTGTAGATGTGGCTGGCCTCGAAGATATCGGCCTTCAGGACGACTTCAGGCGTCGTCCAACCCCGGTTCGGGAAATCTGCCAGTCGCGTTTCCGCGCGCCGCATACGGCCGTCCAGCGTAGTAAAAAACAAGTGGGCTTTCGTATCATCACAGATTACCCAGAAGTCGAGCCCTGCGTTCTGCCCGGGCTTTACGGTGTACAAAGGTTCGGGTAGCGTCCAGCCTGACGGATTGCTGATATCATCGTTGGTCGAATAGTGAGGGCCATAAGGCAGCGAGCGCGTTTTATCTATTGCCTGATAGATCAGGTACCATTTACGTTGTGGCTCGAAATAGAAAATCTGCGGAGCCCCATGATAATCGTCGGCAAGTTCGAGAACATGCCACTTGGCCAGCGGGGCCTCTTTCCAGTCACTGAACGACAGATACCCGATTCGAATTCGGCCTTGTCCGCCTTTTTGTTTCCGCAGAGAGCAAAACAGGTGCCATTTTCCGTTGTGCCACACGATGCTCGGATCTTTCACGGCAATCCAGGGGTTGTCGGGAGATGCCGGTAGCTGCTTCGGGTTAACAGCCAGTAACGGGGCACTTGCCATCCAGCGAAACTTGCCCGCCAACACATCGGCGACGGCCGTCGTTTGCGATATCTCTTGTGCAATAACGAGCTGATTCACACTGATCACGAACAACAAAAGCACTGCCAGCATCACGCCTTTCAAGGTGCAGGCCGGCAAACCGCAAACGGATATTCGGCTGCCAGCACCCTGTCGCCACCTGCCACCGTAATTACCGTTGGGAACATGGTTAATTAACACGGAATCGATGAAAAACTCGATTCTTACAGCCTCGCCATTTTGCCTGCGTTTCATTGTTTTTTACCTATTATTGCCAGGTATTGGACTGTGTTCCCTGTCCAGGGGTATTGTCGCCCCCGAGTGGCATTCCCGCCTTATTCTCTGAGCGGCTCACCAGATACACCTGGCCCAGGCGCGCCTCCCGCTGGAATCGGATCAAGCCTCACAAAGAACGCGACGTATTTCCCGCCAGGTTTGCCTGGGCAGCGCCAGGTGTGACCGGAAAATTAACCGAGTCGGTCTTGCCGACGAGATAGACCTCCCCGTCTGCTCCAAGCGCCAACCCCCTGACGAGATCGTCCCCTGAGCCTCCCGGGTAGGTTGCGTAGAGCAGGCGTGTGCCGTCAGCACTCAGAACCGCAAATACGGCGTCTTTTTTCCACCCCCATAGATACCCTGGACTGCGCTGGACGTGACAGTAAAGTCGCGTGAACTGGTCGATCCGATGATCATAATGTTGCCTTTGGGGTCCGGGGTCGGCAGCAGGTAGAGTTCTCCTCCTGATCCTCCCAGTACTGTCGAGAAGTCCCACTGCGTATGGTCCGCGGAGAGCTTTGTGATAAAGCCACCGACTGATCCGCGTACGCGACGCTGGTATGCCGCAGACGTAACGGGAAAATTCTTCGAGCCAGTATAACCCGTGAAAATGAGCGCACCTCTTTCGAGAAGAGCCAGGCGGTGCTCATCGAACTCGGCCCTGCTGCCCCCCAGGAATGTCGAGTACAACAACT
>JAOULY010000042.1 GCA_029881775.1 Gammaproteobacteria bacterium | reverse complement strand
CGCCTGTATGTGCACCGTATTGGTGCTGACGGCGCCGCCGCCGCGAGACTAAACTGATGAAAACTTTGCATTTCCGACCACACCGGTGCGTGGCATAATTCCTGCTTCGTTCACGCACTAGAATCGAAAGATTTTGAGGATGCCGCTGTCACGTACGAGAGCGGCTATGAATTTTCTGCGCAGTTGATTTTGGAGGAGTGGTAATGTCTGCAACCAAAGTTACGAAAATGATTAAGGACAGCGACGTCAAGTACGTTGACCTGCGATTCACGGATACCATTGGCAAAGAACAGCATGTCACCATGCCTGCTCATACGATCAATGCGGACTTCTTCAAGTTCGGCAAGATGTTTGATGGTTCGAGTATCGCCGGATGGAAAGGTATCAATGAGTCCGACATGGTTCTGATGCCGGATACCAACACCGCGGTGCTCGACCTGTTCAGCGACGAAGTCACGCTGATTATCCGTTGCGATATTCTCGAACCCTCCACGATGAAAGGCTATGAGCGCGATCCACGCTCCATCGCCCATCGCGCCGAGGCGTACCTGAAATCCACCAAGATTGCCGATACGGCATTTTTTGGTCCGGAACCCGAATTCTTTGTATTCGATGACGTCCGCTGGGGCGCTGATATGGGCGGCTCTTTCTGCAAGATTGATTCTGAAGAAGCGTCATGGAATTCAGAACGCGCCTATGAAGATGGCAACATCGGCCATCGTCCGTCTGTCAAGGGTGGTTACTTCCCGGTCCCGCCGGTCGATTCACTGCATGATCTGCGTGGTGCAATGTGTCTCGCCATGGAAGAAATGGGTGTGGAAGTTGAAGTCCATCACCACGAAGTGGCAACGGCCGGACAGTGCGAAATCGGTACAAAGTACGACACGCTGGTCAAGCGCGCCGACATGAACCAGATCCTGAAATACGTGGTGCATAACGTGGCACACGGTTACGGCAAGACCGCCACCTTTATGCCGAAACCGCTGGTTGGCGACAATGGTAGTGGTATGCACGTACACATGTCGCTGGCCAAGGATGGCAAAAATATCTTCACCGGTAACAAGTACGGCGGCCTGTCACAGCTGGCACTGTATTATATCGGCGGTATCTTCAAGCATGCGCGTGCACTCAACGCCTTCACCAATGCGAGTACCAATAGCTACAAGCGCCTGGTGCCGGGTTTCGAGGCGCCGGTCATGCTGGCTTACTCTGCACGTAACCGTTCCGCGTCTATCCGTATCCCGTATGAATCAAATCCGAAGGCGCGTCGTATCGAAGTGCGTTTCCCCGATTCGAACGGTAACCCGTACCTGTGCTTTGCGGCCCTGATGATGGCCGGTCTCGACGGTATCAAGAACAAGATTGATCCAGGCGATGCCATGGACAAGGACCTGTACGATCTGCCGCCGGAAGAAGATGCGAAGATCGACAAGGTTTGCAGTTCGCTCGACCAGGCACTGGATG
This sequence comes from Gammaproteobacteria bacterium, assembly GCA_029881775.1. Classification (GTDB taxonomy): domain Bacteria; phylum Pseudomonadota; class Gammaproteobacteria; order UBA9214; family UBA9214; genus UBA9214. The sequence continues at coordinate 8,846 of JAOULY010000042.1, read as the reverse complement.
CACTGGACAAGGATCGCAAGTTCCTGACCGCTGGCGGTGTATTCACGGACGATATGATCGACGGCTACATTGATCTCAAGATGGAAGATGTCACGCGCCTGCGTATGACCACACACCCGGTTGAGTTCGATATGTATTACAGCCTGTAAGCAGTCACCTGGTCATGGCGACCATCAAGGGCGTCCCGTTGGGGCGCCCTTTTTGTTTGTGATTATTAAGTCATGGATTTAACAGGAAATAGCGATTGCTGGCCCGACAGGCGGGTCGAATTGGCAGACAATACGTATTGCGTCCGCGCGTAATCGTCGCTAGGGTTGTGATTATGAAAGTGATTATTTCAATATTACTGATGTTGGCCATGCCGCTACAGGCTGAGGTCTTTAAAACGGTCACGCCGGACGGCGAGGTGATTTACAGTGATGTAAAAACCAGTGGCTCGAAACAGATGAATGTCCCGGAGGCGCAGACCTATACCCCGGTGCCATTGCCACCGCCGGAGCCGGATCCGGCGGTCAGCGAGCAAGAGGCTGCCAGTGCGATTTACAAGAGCCTGGTTATTGATACGCCGGTTAACGAGGAAACTATTCGCGATAACCAGGGAAATATCGAGTTGCTGGTGTCATCAAAACCCGGCCTTATCCGCACAGACGGTCATCGATTGGTCTATTACCTTGACGGTGAGCAACACGGCCGCCGCACTATAGATACCCGCAAGGTATTTACCAATGTGGATAGGGGCGAGCACATACTGACAGTAGCCATCGTCGACACGAATAATGCGGTGATTATCGAGTCGCAGCCGGTCAAGATATTCCTGCACCGGGCGTCGGTGCAGCACCGGTTCAATCCTATGAACCCCAACAATCCAAACAAGGCTGCCAAACCCCCCGCCCCGTAAGCGCCTTCCGGCTTGCCCGATCAAGCCCCCCGAAAAAACTTCCCGATATGACGGCATGCACCATTTTAGTGCATACTAGCCATTAATCGTGGCTGACTATGCAGGATCGCCTGTCCGGGCGAGTGATCTATCGTCTTGTTTTCAAGCGATTAAATATTTTCAGGCATTCAAAACGGCCGGTTGGCCGGGCTGGTTTGGTTTTTGCAAGATGGTGGTAGATGCCTACTAAACACGCTAACAAGATCGGCCATGAACTGGTGCTGGATAATCTAAGCACGGCTGTCATGGTGTTCGATGAGCAGTTTCGTCTGCGTTACATCAACCAGGCGGGTGAAGTGATGCTGGCGCACAGCGCACGTCATGCCTGCGACCGTTCTGTGCACGAACTGGTGGTAAATTCCGAAGCCCTGGAAGAGCAGCTTGCCAGGTCTATTACCAGTGGCGAGGTAATTGCCCAGCGCGGCTGCCAGCTTGAATTACCTGATGCAGTGCCATTGCGTGTCGATTGCACGTTCACGCCGGTGTTTGATGAAACCGTGGGTACGCACGTACTGATTGAAATGCGTCAAATCGACCACCAGATGCGCGTGGAACAGGATGAATTGCTGATCAACCAGCAACAGGCATCACGCCTGCTGGTGCGCGGACTGGCGCATGAAATCAAAAATCCACTGGGTGGTCTGCGTGGTGCGGCGCAATTACTTGAGCGTGAGATCAGTGCGCCGGAATTACTTGAATACACACAGATCATAATCGGTGAAGCGGACCGGTTACAGGCGCTAATCGACCGTATGCTGGGACCAAGCGCCCTGCCGCAATTGCGACAATTGAATATTCACGAGGTGCTGGAGCGTGTGCGGGGACTGGTGCGGGCCGAGGTCGGTAACGAGCTTGTGTTTGTTCAGGACTACGATCCCAGTCTGCCGGAATTACACGCAGACCCCGATCAGCTTGAGCAGGCTGTACTGAATATTGTGCGAAATGCGACGCAGGCAATGCAGGGTAAGGGAACGATCACATTGCGCACACGGGTGTTGCGAAATTTCAATATCGGTGCGCGCAAATACAGGCTGGTTGTGCAAATAAATATTATCGACACTGGTCCGGGAATTGACGACGAACTGCAAAAGAAGATGTTCTTCCCGATGGTGACAACGCGAAGCGAGGGCACCGGACTGGGTTTATCGATTGCACAGGCGCTGGTCAGTCGACACGAGGGTCTGATCGAGTGCCAGAGTGAGCCCGGTGAAACCACCTTCACCATACTACTGCCATTGGATAAACGGGATGATGCATAGCAACAGGATTTTTGTGATTGATGACGACAGTTCCATACGCTGGGTGATGGAGAAGGCGTTGAGCGCAGCCGGGATGGAGGTAGTCAGCTTTGAGTCAGCCGAAGACGCGCTACAGGCAATCGAGGCAGAAGAGCCGTCCGTTATCGTAACGGATATACGTATGCCTGGCATGGATGGACTGGCGCTGCTGGATCGTATTGGCAAGCGCTACACGGACGTGCCGGTTATTATCATGACGGCACATTCCGACCTGGACAGTGCTGTGGCGGCATTCAAGGGTGGCGCCTTTGAGTACCTGCCCAAGCCGTTCGATATTGACGATGCGGTTGCGCTGGTCAGCCGCGCCATTGAACTGCGCAAGCAGCAGACAACTGCCCAGCAAAAACCGGAGTCAACGGCAGCAACTGAAATAATCGGCAAGGCCCCGGCAATGCAGGAGGTGTTCCGTGCGATCGGGCGTTTATCCAGTTCCAACGCGACGGTACTGATAAACGGCGAGTCAGGAACCGGCAAGGAACTTGTTGCCATGGCGCTGCATCGACACAGCGCGCGTGCGCACAAGCCGTTCGTTGCACTCAATATGGCGGCAATACCACGAGACCTGCTCGAGTCCGAATTGTTCGGACATGAGCGGGGCGCCTTTACCGGCGCGCAGAGCCGTCGCATCGGGCGTTTCGAGCAGGCCAATGGCGGCACACTGATGCTGGATGAGATCGGCGATATGCCGGCCGAACTGCAGACACGCCTGCTGCGCGTGCTTGCGCAGGGCGAGTTTTACCCGGTCGGTGCGCATACACCGAAAACCGTCAATGTGCGCATCATTGCGGCAACACACCAGGACCTGGAAGGCCTGGTCAGGTCAGGCGATTTCCGGGAAGACCTGTTTCACCGCCTGAATGTCATTCGTATCCAGATCCCGCCGTTACGCGAGCGTCGCGAGGATGTTCCCCTGTTGATGGCGCATTTTCTGGACAGCGCGGCAAGCGAACTTGAGGTTGAATCCAAGACGCTGAACGCCGACGTTGCTGCCTACCTGGAGCAGCTGGACTGGCCGGGCAATGTCCGGCAACTGGAGAACCTGTGCCGGTGGTTGACTGTCATGGCGCCGGGCAAGGAAATTCATCTCGAGGACCTGCCGCCGGAACTGGGAGAGAGCAGTGAACACGGACAGGGACAGGCGAATAACTGGCAGGCAATGTTACGTAGCTGGGCACAACAGCAGCTGGCCGGTGGCGCCGAACGTTTGCTGGACGAGGCGCTGCCGGTATTCGAGCGTACCCTGATTGACGTGGCGCTTGCGCAGACCAGCGGGCGCCGCCAGGACGCCGCGCGCCTGCTGGGATGGGGCCGTAACACGCTGACACGAAAGATAAAGGAACTGGATGAGAGTGCCGATAAATCATTAAGTTAGAAGCCATGAGTATGATTCATATCGCCACGAATGTCAGCGCCACGCCAAGCGGGCTCAGGGAGGAGTACAGCTTATTCAAAATGCATCTTCGGGCACATTGCCTGCCTGTTACTGCCGTTCTGGCAGTGTGCGCATGCCGCGCTGCAAACGCCTGACGAAGCAGCCGGCGCAACAGCCTATGTAGATCAACTGATCGATCCGACGATTGGTCAGGAAGACATCGACCCGGTCTACCGTGAACACATAGAACAGCCACAGGGGCGCCGTTACCTGGACGTCCGTTTACACCACTTCAGCGAAGATCGTTCTGGCCAGGGCGCCAGCTATGAAAACGGCTTGCTCGTGAACTGGCGGCGTGAAACACGCAACTATGGTGAATTTGAAGCAGAGGGTGCCTTGCTGGGAGTCAGCGCCGACCCTGGTCGCAACGAGCAGGCATCGACCGGTACGCTGCTGACCCTGCGGCAGCACGACTTTGCCATCAACAACAACTGGCTGATGCAAAACAGTATCGGCATCGATCGTACGTGGTTCGATCCAGTGCTTGCCAGCAGTTACCGCTTCAAGCTGCCATCAACACTGCTGGTCGGTGCCAACTCGCAGCTGTCATCCAGCGCCGGTGATTTCCGTTTCACGGCCGGTCATCTCGGCCGGCTTGACTCCGGCCAGGTGCATACCTTTGAAACCACCAGTGGTCGTCTGTTAAGCGCCGGCTTCAGCAAGGCGCCGACGGAGAACCTGCACACCGGCATTCAGCTGGTTCATGTCGATGGCGCAAGTAATGTGGCGGACCACAGCAGTGTCGCCGGTGTCCTGGAGTACCGGGACAGTTCCCATGCACGCCGCTACCAGCTGCATGCGCTTGCCGATACCGGCGGTGCTGCCGGTTTCTGGCTGGATGGCGACATACTGAACGGCCACTGGCGCCATCGTTTCGGTGCGTTTCGACTGGGGCCGGGATTGCTGTGGGCCGATACAGTCATGGCCAATGACCTGCAGGGATTCTATGCCCGTGCGGACCTGCAAACCCTGCGTTACCAGTTGTCCGGTGGTCTCGATTACAACAGCAGTAATCTTGACGACGATCCGCTGCAAAACGGCACCCGTAATATCACCGCGTTTGTTACCGGCAACCGGCAATTAAACCGGCTGACCGGCATAGGCGGCACACTCAATTTGCGTGACAGTCATTCCACCAACAGCACGGCGGGGGGCGGCTCGCGGATTATCCGGCTGACCGGTCACGCCTCGCATCGTTTCAAAGCAGGTACAACGCGACTGCAGTTGCAGCTGGCGGATATCGAAAACGGTTCGAACCATGGCAGCGGCAGCGGTATTACGTGGGACCAGTCCTGGGAGCTTAAACGTGACCTGCTCGTTTCCAGTACGGTGGGATACGAAGTGGAGAACGGTGCAGGTAACGACGAGTCAAGATTCACAACTGGGTTGCTGGCGCACTACGAGTACTCATCGCGCCTGCGCTGGGACGTTAATGTCAACTGGATACGTACGAATAACGACAGTAGCGGCATTAACACGAATGCAGTCAATGCAAATGCAGCCGTGCTGTGGCGGTTTCTGCCGGGCTGGGAGGCCTCGCTACGCGCCGGTTTCAACGATGCACGCGATGATTCATCGGGCGCGCTTGCCGGCACGGATTTCGCGGGCACTGAACGCATCGTGTTCCTGAGTGTGCGTCGTGAAATCGCTTCGGGTCGCCCGTTCGAGCGTCTTGGCAGCAATACCGGCAAGGCCGGCTATGGCAACGTGGAGGGTGTGGTCTTCTTTGATGAAAATCGTGACGGCGTGCGCCAGGCGGGCGAGAAGGCGGCGGCCGGTGTTTATGTTTATCTCGACCGGAACTACCAGAAAGTCACCGACCGGGACGGCCGCTTTGTGTTCGCGCCGGTGACGGCCGGTGAACACCAGGTTTCAATTGCCGTGGAAGATTTGCCGCTGCCCTGGGGCCTGGATGACGAAAGCCCGCGAACACTCACGGTGAATGTTCGCGAGCGTACCAGCCTGGCTATTCCTTTAGTCCGATTTGATGAGTAGGTGACAGGGTCTCGCTGATTTTCTTGTTGCCGCCCTCCCACTCGATGGTGCCGGACAGTTGCAGTGGCATGACGACATCCTGCATGCTTACCTTATTCGTCTTGGCGGGCCATATCGGTATGTTACGGGTCTGGCCCGGCATGACCGGGCTGGGGGAAACGGAAAATTCCAGCTTGTTACCGACTGCATCCGTGCCGACCAGTATCCCGGACGGGCGCCCGTGTGCCATGCCCTTGTTTTCCAGTACGGCAACAGGCGTTTGCTGGTTGTTTACGGTACTTATGCTGATTTTGTGCAGTTCCATATCGGGTAATGCGTCACCGATTACGACATAGACGATAATCGCAATACGGCCCTGTACCGGGAAACGGATTTCATCGGGGCCGGCCATCACCGACTCTTCATCCAGGCCCTCGAGCAACAGCGCAACACGGCACTCGCCGGGCGGTGTATCCGCTGGAACGTGAACTTCGTAGCGGAATCTGCGCGAGGTGTTTCCGGCCATCTTGATGCTGCGTCGTTCGAGGCGGGTCCAGCCGCGGCAACTGCCCGGTTGCAGTTCCGGCGGGTGAATGATCACCTTGCCGTCTTCGGTCAGGTCCCAGTCGGCAGTGCGCATCTTGAAGTTTGCCGTGGTTGCATCGGAGTTGCTGATTTCCACGGTCTCGCGGACGGTATCGCCGGGTTTCGCAAACAACTCGAAGCGCGGTGGTGAAACCGTTGCGGCAAAGCCGCCGGCATTTGCCGCGGGTAAGGCAGGTATCAACATGCACGAAGCAAGCAATAGTTTCTCAAGGAATGATTGTTTCGATTTCATATTCGGGCTCGAAATTTATCGGATAATTGAAAGAACGGCCATCGATCTCGATTGTAAAATCAAGAATATCTATCAGGACGGCGCTGCTGATTAACCCCTCAAACAGCAGTGTGCGGGTTCCCGGCGTGACGGTGCCGTCCGCGAATACACCGCGTGTCGTCCAGCTCAGGCGCATCCCGGCAGGGTCATCCAGTCCGGGTATCACCACGGGCAGGCCCAGGTAAATACGTGCCTGCTTGCCGTTGTATTGCGCGGTATTCAAGCGCACCTCGAAATTACGTACGTTTGCATACAGTGCATTTAGCTGATCCGCGTCCAGCCTGTCGAGGTTGGTGTTGTAGCGCCAGTCGATATTGACATCAACGTTTTGTCTTGGTGACAGGCTGTCATCGAGTCTGGCGGCGCCCGCGGGCATGGCTGCGGCAAGTGCCATGCATGCTAGTGAAAATGTTTTCATGGCATGGTCAGGGTATAGGTGACTGTGCCGGTATAGGCACCGGCTTCAAGCACATTGGCATTGTCATAGTAAAAGCTGTGCCGGTCACTGATCTCCTGCGAGTTGCCGAAGGAAAACTGGAACTGGCTGGTACTGCCGTCATAGCGACCGGACGGGATGATGCCATTTCTGGATATCCAGCTGATAGTTGTGAACGGCGTGGTGTGTGCACCATTGCGCAAGGGTATCGAGGAGTCGACCGTCAGCACCGCCACACGCGAGTTGTTTGGCGTGGCGCGGTTTGCCACCGCGATCCTGACGTCCGGCCTGGCCCTGATCGGGACCCCGTTGCCAAGTTCGGCGGGTTTTATTTTGAAAGTGACCTCGGTAACCTGCGGGCCGTTCCCGATCGACAGCATCACCGCGGGAGCAGGCGCATTGGTTATCTTGAACTTCGCAGCCTGCGCCGGTGCCAGGCTGCTGCCTGCGACTGCCAGCAGCAAGAGCAAACGGGTGTGGGACAAGGTATTCAACAGAAATTACACCGCATTGTTTTTGTTCCATTGCATACTAGCGTCGATTTTATTGGCCACCAGAATGATGGGGCAAGGGCGAGAGGACAGGCGTACACCTGTCCTCTGCCGATCCATATCAATGGATATCCCGTGACGAATGATTTCTACGGTGAGCTGGCCGTGTAGGTTACGCGACCATTGTTGGCGACGGTACCACCGTAGATACCACTGGGGTACGACGCGCCGTTGGCGTACGTGTAGGTCCATTCGGCACTTTCCTGGACAAGATTACCCGTCGCAAAGACCGTTGTGGTACCTGCCGTACCGAGTGCCGGCGCACCCAGTGTTGCCTGGCTGCTTGCGGTAGCGATGGTGGTGTACGGTATGGTGTTACCTGCGCCATCCGCCAGTGACAGACCATTTGAGTCCTGGCTGATGGTGACATCGCCACCGGCATTGGCCAGTACGTCCACGGTTACCTTGCCGCCGGTCAGGTCACCGCCGGTACCGCTGATTGGGCCGGTACCAATGTTTGCAGATGTTGGTGCGAAGGTGATCATGTCAATTGCGGCCGCGGGACTACCCACGCGGAAGCGCAGTACGCCCGGGATGGTGATCTGGAAGTCGACGCGGGCGTTGGCTGACAGGGCACCGGCACCGGTCACCGTGGTGGCTTCAGCGAAGGCAAATTGGGGTATGGCTACGGATAAAGACACGGCTGCTGCTATAAGTGCCTGTTTGCAAGGATTTTTCATTGTTCACTCTCTGTGTGAAAGTCATCGGGACCATCCATAGAGTGGTTAGAACATCCTTGTTACTCCGTGCTATCGGCAGGTGCAGTGATAACTTTAAACACGCGTCACGGTCAGCTGCACAGTGCTTGGCAGCGGGGATCAGCAGAGGAATCAGCCGCCGTGGCAGGCGGAATCGGGGGAGTTCAGGGTGAGGCTGCCGGTCAGTTCACTGACCGAGGCCATTGCGTGGCGATCGAGGTAGTCGGCGATGCCGGTATTAATGGTGCGGCATACCAGCGGATCGTAGAACAGGGCGGTACCGATGCCGACCGCGCTGGCGCCGGCAATAATGAACTCCAGTGCATCCTGTGCACTGCAGATGCCGCCCTGGCCAATGATCGGGATGCCATGCGCCCGGCATACCTGGTGAACCTGGTGTACTTTCAGCAGGGCGACCGGCTTGATGGCAGGGCCGGACAGTCCGCCCTGGTTGTTGCCAATGACCGGTGTGCGGCTTTCGATGTCGACAGCCATGCCCATCAGGGTATTGATGACGGCGAACGCGTCAGTACCGGCGGAAATACACCGGCGGGCATTTTCTGCGATATCGGTCTGGTTGGGTGACAGCTTGGTGATCAACGGCTTGCCGGTGGCGGCGCGACAGGCTTCCACCACCCCGGCA
>JAOULY010000389.1 GCA_029881775.1 Gammaproteobacteria bacterium | reverse complement strand
CGTTCCATATCCCGTCGGTGCCGTTTAATTTCGAGACATTGATGATCATCCTGCCATACGCCTTTATCCTGGCCGCCGTCGGCCTGATTGAATCGCTGCTGACCATGAGCCTGATCGACGAGGTCACCAACACCCGCGGGCGCGGTAACCGCGAGTGTATGGGGCAGGGCATTGCCAACAGCGTGACCGGCCTGTTTGGCGGCATGGGTGGCTGCGCCATGATCGGCCAGAGCATGATCAACGTGAACTCCGGTGGCCGCCAGCGCCTGTCCGGCGTGGCCGCGGCGCTGTTCCTGCTGGTTTTTATCCTGTTTGCCTCGCCACTGATCGAGCGCATCCCGATAGCGGCGCTGGTGGGGGTGATGTTCGTGGTGGTGATCGCAACGTTTGAATGGTCAAGCCTGCGCATCATGGGCAAGATCCCGGCGACGGATGCGTTTGTGCTGATCCTGGTGTCCGCGGTCACTGTTGCAACTGACCTGGCGATTGCGGTGGTGGTCGGTGTAATTGTTTCGGCGCTGGTGTTTGCCTGGGAGCATGCCAAGCATATCAATATCACCACCTATGACGACCAGCAGGGTTCGCGCGTGCATGAACTTAACGGGCCGCTATTCTTCGGCTCGGTTAAAAATTTCCTGGAGTTGTTTAACCCGGAGCATGATCCGGAAGACGTGATCATCGAATTCCAGAACTCGCGCGTGGCCGATCACTCGGCGATCGAGGCGATCGATACGCTGGCAGAACGCTACATCAAGGCAGGAAAAACGCTGCACCTTCGCCACCTGAGCGAGGAGTGCCGGCAGTTACTGCGAAAGGCCGGTGACCTGGTGGAAGTAAACGTTCTGGAAGATCCGCGCTACCACGTAGCGGATGACCAGATTGCGTAGTGGCTGAGGTGGGCCTCACCTCGGAATCACCCAGATTAATAACCAGATTGCCTGTAATTTCGCAGCGTTTGATGCGTTAGCGAGGTCCGTCCCCGGGCAATTTCGTTCGCGCATGCGATGCGCTCCTACAGCGGCCGTATTACTGCTGGTAAATGTATTTCTCTGTAGGAGCGCATCGCATGCGCGAACAACGTTACGAGGCTTTTGCCTTGCGACGATACCGCTACAGTGCCGTAGCCCGGATGCAACGCAGTGGAATCCGGCGAACACTCCCGGATTTCGCTTCACTCCATCCGGGCTACCGGTTGTGGAACCGCAGTGCCGTAGCCCGGATGCAACGCAGTGGAATCCGGGGAGACACTGCTTCTTAATGCCTGGTTCTGGCCGTTCCGATTAAAGGTATGTCTGGCTGAGGTGGGTCGGACCTTGGAAATCCCCAGATTAATAACAAGATTGCCTGGAATTTCGCAGCGTGTGATGCGTTAGCGAGGTGTTTTCAGGGTCAAAAAAAGCCATCTAAGGATGGCTGGCAGACGCTGACGCCGGGACAATGAAAATCTGAAAAGGAAGGTGTGTGTTTTACCGGGTGACGCATAACAGGTTGGCGATACCCAGCAGGGAAGCGATACCGTCGGCATTGGCAAGATCGCGGTTGGGGTTGAAGGCAAGCAGTGCATTGTCGCGAATCTCGAGATAGATGCCGGGATAGTTGTCCAGCACGACCTGCAATCGCCTGATCAGTTCCTCCGGGACATGCCCCTGCGGGCGCTGATACCAGCGGTGTTCGTGACTGGCGGCGGCGAGCGCCGGTCTGTCGATTTCTACGAACTCGACCAGATAGCGTTGCAGGTAATGTCCGGGTGTTACCACCAGGTCCGGCAATTCCATGCCTTCGTTCTGCGGCCTCAGGACCACCAGCGTATGCCGATGCTCGGCATAATAGTCGGGTGCGGCGGTATGACTGTAATCGAACAGCTTGACATGACAGCCGGCATGCAGGCCGGTCATGACATTGTATTCCTGGCGCATATCACCACGGCGCAGGTAGATAAAATCGTGCCGGTTCAGGACGCCGGTGATGCTGGCACGAAAATCGAGGTCATGGCGAGCGGCGATATCCGCAAGCATCCGCGAGCGATCGGACAGGCGTGCCCGTTCCCTCACCAGGGTGGCGTCGTGCATGCGTGCAGACAATGCATGCGGGGTAAACTGGTAATAGTTCTCCATGCCCATGAGCCGGAACGCCCGCCCTTCGCGCAGACTCTCTGCCTGAAAGTTGTGCAGGTACTCCATCGCGGTGTGGTCGATAATATGCCCCGATTCACTGGCAGCCAGCGTGATCGCCGCACCCTGTGGCAGCGACTGCAGCAGCCTGTCCAGCGGCAGCAGGTTGAAGCACACCACCGAGCCCAGCATGATTTCATAATGTGGATGGCCGCTGTGCTCTTCTTCATTGACCTTGATGATCGGGCTGCGGAACAGGTCAACCAGGTTGCGCAAAACCAGCCTGGCAGCCTGGCCGAATGTGAGCCGGCCGGTGAGCACGGTGCGAAATGAAGGACTCAGCAGGTAAGCCAGCATGATGATCTCGGCGGCAATGCCGGTCATGATGCCGAAAAGAAGATCGGTCGCGAGGATAGCGACAACAGTGACCAGGAAGATGACGATCTGGTCGCGGCCGATGGCGTATGTCTTCCGGAATACGCGGTATTCGCACAGCCGCCAGCCGACATACACCAGGATGGAACCGATGGCGGCGAGCGGAATACGGCTGATCAGATCCTTGGCGAGGAACAGGAAGATAATCAGAAATACG
>JAOULY010000387.1 GCA_029881775.1 Gammaproteobacteria bacterium | reverse complement strand
GGCAAGTTTTTCACTCAAAGGCTGGGTGGCAGAGTGGTTATGCAGCGGCCTGCAAAGCCGTGTACGGCGGTTCGATTCCGCCCTCAGCCTCCAAATACTGCTCAACTTCTCCTGCCCCTCACTGTAATATTCCTGCAGCACCTGCAAGCCCGGGTGGCGAAATTGGTAGACGCAAGGGACTTAAAATCCCTCGGTGGCAACACCGTGCCGGTTCGACCCCGGCCCCGGGCACCATTTAAAGCATCCAGTGCCCGGTTATCGGGAGCCTGCTTTATTTCCCTGCCTGCTGGATGCGGGCGGACAAGGCTGGTCGCCCCGCGCCATCATTAGCTGCTACCTGTTGCACCTGACAGGACGCGGTTTCCGGCACAAAAAAAGAGGCTGCACAAAGTGCAGCCTCTTTTCAACCTGAAGTGGTTTTGAGCTGTTAGTTCAGCGGACAACCGCGTTCGTTGTCGTATTCAAAACCGTTTTTCAGTATGTTGTAGTCAGCCTTCTCTCCGGGGAAAGCGTCATTGAATTCATCAATAACACCATCCGCTGTAAGGCCGTAATTGACATCCACTGAAGCCGAGTTCAGTAACGCGGCGACTGTGTGACGTCCCAGGGCATCCAGACCGCCGCCACCGTTTTCAAGGACGTCCAGCAACGACTGGCCCGGGAATGCATCTTCAAATACGTCAGAAAACAGGGTTTCCGGCGCATAAGGTGCTGTCCAGGAGTCGAAGTGATGGCTTTGTTTCCAGTAACCCGGTGTACAGCCGTCACCACCTTGTATTTCGATGGTGCATGCGGCCGAGCAGCCGTCGCCATTTATGTTGTTGCCGTCGTCACACTGTTCACCCGGATCAAGATTGCCATCACCGCAGTAGGGCTCGATGGTGCACTCGGACGAGCAGCCGTCACCGTCTTCTCTGTTGCCGTCGTCACAGGTTTCGCCATCGTTGAGAATGCCGTCGCCGCAGTAGGATTCGATGGTGCATGCGGCCGAGCAGCCGTCGCCATTTATGTTGTTGCCGTCGTCACAGGCTTCGCCTGGGTCAACGTTGCCGTCGCCACAGAAAGGTTCAAGAGTACATAAGGATGAACAGCCGTCACCATCGATGGTGTTGCCGTCATCGCATTCCTCGCCACCCAATACATCCGCATATCCGTCGCCACACCTTACCGCCAGTGCAGCCCCGTTGAATATGAATGAAAGCGTGAGGAACGCAAACAGGGAAAGACAGGTTTGTTTATTCATGGTCAACTCCGTTACTTGTTGGATTGATATCCTTAACCGCCTTATTTCGTGCGTGTCCGATAACACATAGATACACGTTGTTCAAAGAACTGCGTGTACCTAAGAAAGTGTAGTCAATATTCATAAAACTTTGCATAGTACTTTAGTACTAAATTGTGAATTTATTGAAAACAAGGCATTTTTGTGAAGTTGCCGGGCGGCGTTCGATTGCCTGTCGGCAATATTCTTTGCGTTTTGTCAACCGGGTCGATTTCCTGCGGGGTACTGCGGTCCGTGGCGCGTGATGAGCGTTTCAGGGGTGCCGCACAGGGATTCGCATCTGTATATCTCCGGAATTCCTGGCCGGGAAGGCGCGCTCACAGTACGGGTTTGCGCTGTCCGTTCATGTTCTCCCGGTCACCGGCCAGCACGACAATTTATTCTGCTAGCCGCTCATGATGCGCGGCCAGCGCTCGTGGATGGCATCCGCGAGCTCCGGCGTTAACGTAACGATATAGATGCGGCGCTCGTGGTTGTGGCGTGCCACAAGGCCCTGTATCCACTGTCCACGGGTCAGGTCATACCAGCGGGCGTGGCCTTCCAGGTCCTGTTCCATGAAGCTCTTGACGGGCACTTTAACCGGGACTGGAAACCACCGGTCCCAGCGTCCGGCATAGATCGTATCAAGGCGTGCCCAGCCACCCAGTGGTAGCTGCCCGCTCTGCCCACTTCGCCGTCCCCATGGCAGCAGCCGGATACAGTTGCTGCGGGTCCTGGCCGGCAGGCTTGCTGACGGGTTGGGAAAGTAGACCCGGGTGTCCTGGCCGTTTACCGAATAATAGACGCCGCTACACATGTCGATCCTGTATGGTTTGCCGATGACCGGAGGGTTTCCAGGCGGGGGCGATGACGTTTGGCATACTGGAACGGTTGAGCAGTCGTGCCGGAGCAAGTACAAACTCACCATAACGCCGGTTGACCGCATCCATAACGGTATTGATCTCCTGCCGCACCTCATCCGTGGCGCCGAAAAGGTCCGGCTGCTTGCCGGCATTAACCGGATCCAGCGCCGTTACCTGGACCTGGTGCACGCCCTGGCCCGCCCACATTTCATGGATGACTCTGCGGCACAATGTCATGATGATGGCGCCATCGTCAGTAGGCAGGGCGCAGTCCAGTCTGCCGCCTGCCCAGCCATTGTCGGTACGTAGCCCGATGAAAAATGTTCTTGCCTGCAAGTGATGGCGACGCAGGCGGGCGCCGACTTTCTCGCTCATGTGCAGCAGCCAGGTCTGGAGTAATTCCGTGTCCCGTGTCCCGGGCGGCAGGACTTTGCCGTGGCCGATCGATCTGGGTGGGGGCACATCCTGCTGCAGGGCGGCCGGGTCCTGTCCCTGGCACATGTACCAGATGCGCCGTCCCGGGTTGCCGAAGCGTTGTGCCAGCACGCTGATCGGAAGGCGTCGCATGTCGCCGCATTTCA
>JAOULY010000388.1 GCA_029881775.1 Gammaproteobacteria bacterium | reverse complement strand
CTTGTAGATGTCGTCGCAGTACTCGACCGATGGCGGCAATAAATGCTTTGCCTCTTCCATACCCTGCGGGTCATGCGCCTGGATCCGGGCACCCTTGTCCACCAGGTTCGGAATAATGGCCAGTGATGGCGAATCGCGCATATCGTCTGTTTCCGGCTTGAACGTGAGGCCGAGCACGGCGATGGTCTTGCCGGCTTCGCTGCCACCGAGTGCCTGGCGGATCTTTTTCACCATGCGGGCTTTTTGCGCGGCATTGACCTCGACCGCCGCCTCGACGATGCGGCAGGATGCGCCGTGTTCCTGGGCAATCCTGATCAGCGCAGTGGTGTCCTTCGGGAAGCAGGAGCCGCCGTAGCCCGGGCCCGCGTGCAGGAACTTGCGGCCGATGCGGCCGTCCAGGCCCATGCCCTTGGCGACGGCGTGCACGTCAGCGCCGACCTCTTCGCACAGCGAGGAAATCTCGTTAATAAAGCTGATCTTGGTGGCCAGGAACGCATTGGACGCGTACTTGATGAGTTCGGCGCTTTCCAGGTTTGTCACCATGATCGGTGCCTCGATCAGGTTGATCGGGCGGTACAATTCACGCAGCAGCGCTTCAGCCCGCTCGCTTTCCACGCCCAGCACGACGCGGTCCGGCCGCATGAAATCACTGATCGCAGCGCCCTCCCGTAGAAACTCCGGGTTGGATGCCACGTCGAAATCCGCCGCCGGGTTTTCTTCGCCGATGATCCGCTTGACCTGTCGCGCGGTACCGACCGGTACCGTGGACTTGTCAACGATGACCGTGTAACCGGAAAGGTGTGGCGCAATCTGTTTTGCGGCCTCGTAGACGTACACAAGATCGGCGTGGCCGTCGCCGCGGCGTGTCGGCGTACCCACGGCAATGAACACCAGGTCGGCCTCGCTGATGGCCGGCGTATAATCCGTGGTGAAATTCAGGCGGCCGGCGGCTACGTTGCGCGCGACCAGGTCATCGAGGCGCGGCTCGTAGATGGGTATGCCGCCGGCGTTTAGCTGGTCGATCTTTTTCTGGTCGACATCGATGCAGGTGACATGGGCGCCGAATTCTGCGAAACAGGCGCCGGAGACGAGGCCTACGTATCCTGATCCAATCATTACTACGTTCATTGTTTGTTCTCTTGTTTGAATTTATAAATATTTGCCACGGAATTACACGGAAAAATAAAATCTGTGAAATGTGAAACGTGCTCTTATATGCATTACGCGTATTCGTTTTACATTCCACCTCTTTTATTCGCGCATTCCTGCGCTCCTACAATTCGTGGTTTTATATTCCGTGCAATTCCGTAATGCGTGGTTTTATTTTTCCGTGTAATTCCGTGTGCTTCCGTGGCAAATAATTATATAAATCGCGCCTGTATTGTGTTCCTACAGCATTTGTATTTTGCGTGGTTTATTTTTCCGTGTAATTCCGTGTGCTTCCGTGGCAAATAATTATATAAATCGCGCCTGCAAGGCGCTCCTACAGTTCGTCCCGGCAGTCTTTGTCGCTGGTGTCCAGGTAACCTTCCCGTAACAGGTAGAGCATGACCTCCTGTGCGGCCTGCATCGGGGTCTTGCCGGTGGTATCTACCGTGATCTCGGGATTCACCGGCGTTTCATAGGGATCACTGATGCCGGTGAACTCGGGGATGATCCCGGCCCGCGCCTTGGCGTAGAGTCCCTTGCGGTCGCGACGTTCGCATTCTTCCAGCGGGGTCGCGACATGTATCTCGACATAGGCACCGTGCTGTTCGATAATTTCGCGCACGTCGCGCCGCATGGCGGTATAGGGTGCAATTGGCGCGCAGATGGCAATGCCGTTGTTCTTGGTGATTTCACTGGCGACATAACCGATGCGGCGCACGTTGATATCCCGGTGCTCGCGCGAAAAGCCCAGCTCCCTCGACAGGTTCAGTCGCACGACATCGCCATCGAGCAACGTCACCGGGCGGCTGCCGTCCTCGATGAATTTTGCATAGAGTATTTTGGCCAGCGTCGACTTGCCGGAGCCGGACAGACCGGTGAAGAACAGCGTAAGACCTTTCCTGCTGCGCGGCGGGTAGACCTTGCGCAGTTCCGAAATCACATCGGGGTAGGAAAACCAGGACGGCACCTCGAGGCAGTGTTCGAGGTTATAACGCAGCTCCTGCTCGGTCAGCCACTCCCCCTCCTCGCCCATTTCCGTGATGCGCTCTTCCGGCAGGAAGGCATCACGCTCCGGCAGGTAACGCATCTCGCGCACCGGCACCATTTTTATTTCCAGTTCATCCTGGTGTTTTTCCATCATTTCCTGTGCGGCATAGCGGTCATAGAAATGCACCGCGTCGGACTGCCGCTGACCCGGCGGCGAGGCATGCTCGGGCCCGACGATCATGTGCGAGCAACCGTAGTTCTGCCGCATGATGGCATTGTGCAACACCTCGCGTGGTCCGGCCATGCGCACCGCCGATGGCAGCAGCGACAGTGACGCCATGTTGTGCGGATAGTGCCTGCGGACTGCCTGGTAGCAGCGCACGCGCGCGAAGTAGTGCAGGTCGCCCGGCTTGGTCATGCCGACCGAGGGATGCAGCAATATATTGGCCTCGGCCTCCTTCGCTGCCTGCATGGTAATCTCGCGATGCACGCGGTGCATCGGCTTGCCGGTGTGAAAAGCGATCACATTCTTCCAGCCCATCTTTATAAACAGGCGACGCAGTTCCTCG
>JAOULY010000386.1 GCA_029881775.1 Gammaproteobacteria bacterium | reverse complement strand
AAAAAGAATCATTCGCTTCATATCGGGGAGAGACCACGTTGTTCAGCAACGGTTGCAGTATATCCGACCGATCCGGGAAAAACGTTGCCTGCCCCACAAAAAGAAAAGGCGGCAAAAGCCGCCTTTTCCGTCCAGCAGTTAGCCTGGCTGCATTACTTCACAGTCGGGTCCAGCTCGCCGGACTCGTAACGCCTGTACATGTCTTCCAGGTTGATCGGCTTGATCCTGGAAGCATTACCGGCCGTACCAAACGCTTCGTAACGCGCCTTGCAGATCTCCTTCATGCCCATAGTGGCCGCCTTGAGATACTTGCGCGGGTCAAAGTTGGCAGGATTGTCATGCAGGTGCTTGCGAATGGCGCCGGTGGATGCCATGCGCAGATCGGTGTCGATATTGACCTTGCGCACACCGTGCTTGATACCTTCCTGGATCTCTTCAACCGGCACGCCATAGGTCTCGCCCATGTCACCGCCATGATCATTAATAATCTTCAGCCAGTCCTGCGGCACCGATGAGGAACCGTGCATTACCAGGTGCGTATCCGGGATGCGTGCATGGATTTCCTTGATGCGCTCTATGGCAAGAATGTCACCGGTCGGCGGACGCGTGAACTTGTAGGCACCGTGACTGGTACCGATCGCGATTGCCAGGGCATCTGCCTTGGTGTCCTCGATGAACTTGGCGGCTTCTTCCGGATCAGTCAGCAGCTGGTCGTGTGAAAGGACGCCTTCGGCACCGGAACCGTCTTCTTCGCCGGCCATGCCGGTCTCGAGCGAACCCAGGCAACCCAGCTCACCTTCCACAGACACACCGCAGGCATGCGCCATGGCAACGGTGCGTGCGGTCACTTCCGCGTTGTACTCATAGCTCATCGGCGTTTTCATGTCTTCACCGAGTGAACCGTCCATCATCACCGAGCTGAAACCGAGCTGGATGGAGCGCTGGCAAACAGACGGGGACGAGCCGTGGTCCTGGTGCACAACCAGTGGAATATGCGGCCACTGCTCGACGGCAGCCTGGATCAGGTGGCGCAGGAATGGCGCACCGGCATAGGAACGCGCACCCGCAGAGGCCTGCGCGATAACCGGACTGTCGGTTTCATCGGCCGCCTCCATAATGGCGTGCATCTGTTCCATATTGTTGACGTTATACGCAGGACATCCGTAACCGTATTCGGCTGCGTGGTCCAGCAATTGGCGAAGTGAAATAATGGCCATTGGCTTCTCCTCAAAACTGCAAATTAATTGTACAAAGATTCCAGGTTATTGCCGGCTTGTGCAACCAGCGACCGGCCGTGGCCGGTAAAAAAACTATTGCTCCAGAATATCGTGCTCACCCACCGTAATGATTTTCATTGCGTTGGTACCACCGTGCACGCCCATCAGGTCACCCTTGGTGATGATAACCATGTCACCGTTGCGGACAGCACCCCTGCGCACGAGTTCGTCGATTGCTTCACGATTGACTGTTTCATGGTCAGGTGTGGTCACATCGAAACTGACCGGGTAAACACCCCGGTACAACGTAACCTTTCTGCGTGTTTCGACATGCCGCGTCATGGCAAAGATCGGGATACCCGAACTGATGCGCGACATCCATAACGCAGTTGCACCGGACTCGGTAAGTGCGGCAATCGCCTTCACACCGAGACTGTTGGCAGTATACATCGCCGCTTTGGCGATCGCCTCATCCGCCCGCTTGAAACGCATATTGATACGACGTTCAGCGGCACTGGTCTTGCGCTGGCGCTCGGCGCCGGCACAAATCCTGTCCATGGCCTCGATGACCTTGGCCGGATATTGTCCGGCCGCCGTTTCCGCGGACAGCATGACTGCGTCCGTTCCATCAATGACGGAATTCGCAACGTCGAATACTTCGGCGCGCGTCGGGATCGGACTCTCAACCATTGACTGCATCATCTGCGTGGCAGTAATAACGACACGGTCAAGAGAGCGCGCCACACTGATGATACGTTTCTGTACGGCGGGTAATTCGGCGTCACCGATTTCAACACCCAGGTCGCCGCGCGCAATCATCACAACATCGGCTGCCTCGATAATCTCCTCGAGTACCTCAAGCGCCTCGGCACGTTCGATTTTCGCAACAATACCGCCGTGCCCACCGGCTGCACGTAATAATTCACGCGCATTGTGGATGTCTGCAGCTGATCGCGGGAAGGAAATGGCCACGTAATCAGCGCCCATCTCAGCGGCTACCTTGATGTCCTCGCGATCCTTGTCCGTCAGGGATTTCGCGGAAAGGCCGCCGCCCAGGCGGTTGATGCCCTTGTTATTGGTCAGATAACCGCCAATAATCACACGGCAACGCACTTCCGCGCCTTCGACTTCCTCGACCCACAATTCCAGCAGGCCATCGTCGAGCATCAGCGTATCGCCACGCGCAACGTCGTCGGGCAAATTCTTGTAGGTAACACCGACACGCTCTTTCGTGCCTTCCATGGGATCCATGGCGGCATCGAGAATGAAGCTGTCATCCTTTTCCAGCTTGATTCGGCCTTCATGAAAACGCTCGATACGAATCTTGGGGCCTTGCAGGTCGGCCAGCACGCCGACCTGGTGGCCGTGGGCACGGGCACGATTGCGAACCGTCTCGGAACGCTTGATATGATCATCGTGGGTACCGTGCGAGAAATTTATTCGCACCACATCCATGCCGGCACGAATCATGTCATCAAGGACATTCTCA
>JAOULY010000385.1 GCA_029881775.1 Gammaproteobacteria bacterium | reverse complement strand
GGTTTCGCGCAACTGCATGGGATTCATCTCACCCAGCCCCTTGAAACGCTGCACCATGACCTTGCCCTTTATCTTTTCAGCCGCGATACGATCCAGTACACCCTGTTTTTCCCTGTCATCGAGGGCGTAAAACACGTCCTTGCCGGCATCGATCCGGTACAGCGGCGGCATGGCGACATAGACATGGCCGGCCTCTACCAGCTCACGGAAATGACGCAGGAACAGTGCGCATAGCAGGGTTGCGATATGGGCGCCGTCGGAATCAGCATCGGCGAGAATGCAGACCTTGTTATAACGCAACTTGTCGAGATTGTTCGACCCCGGCTCAACGCCGATGGCAACCGAAATATCATGCACTTCCTGCGAGGCCAGCACTTCGGCGGAATCGACTTCCCAGGTATTCAGGATCTTGCCACGCAACGGCATAATCGCCTGGAAAATACGGTCGCGCGCCTGCTTTGCCGAGCCACCGGCCGAATCACCCTCGACCAGGAACAGTTCGGTGCGGTCGTTATCGGTTGACGTGCAATCCGCCAGCTTGCCGGGTAACGCCGGTCCACTGGTCACCTTCTTGCGCACCACCTTCTTGCCGGCACGCAGACGCGACTGCGCCGCATCAATGGCCAGCATGGCGATGCGTTCACCGATCTCGGTATGATGGTTCAGCCACAGACCGAAGGCGTCCTTGACCACGCCCGAGACGAAGGCCGCACACTCGCGCGAGGACAGGCGCTCCTTGGTCTGGCCACTGAATTGCGGGTCAATCAGCTTGACCGACAAGATGTAACTGACGTTATTCCACACGTCCTCCGGGCTTAACTTGACGCCCCGCGGCAGCAGGTTACGGAATTCGCAGAATTCGCGTACCGCCTCGGTCAGCCCCATGCGCAAGCCGTTGACGTGCGTACCCCCCTGGACTGTCGGGATCAGGTTGACGTAACTCTCGGCCACCGGCTCGCCACCGTCCGGCAACCAGGCCAGCGCCCATTCCGCCGCCTCGTCATTGCCTTCCATGCGCCCGGTAAAAATCTCTTCCGGCAGGCGCTCCGCATCACCGGTTTCGCCAACAAGATAATCGCGCAGCCCGTCTTCGAAGCACCACTCCAGTTTTTCGTTACCGGCCTCGTCATACAGTGTTACATGCAGGCCGGGACACAGCACGGCCTTCGCGCGCAGGATGTGCTGCAAACGCGGGAGCGAAAACCTGGCTGAATCGAAATACTTTTTGTCCGGCCAGAATCGCAGCGTGGTACCGGTATTCTGCTTGCCGACCTTGCCGACCTCCTCCAGTGAAGATACTTTTTCACCATTGGAGAATGCCATGTTGTATTCCTTGCCGCCGCGTCGCACCCATATCTCCAGGTGGGACGACAGCGCATTCACGACAGAGACACCGACCCCGTGCAGACCGCCGGAGAACTGGTAGTTTTTCGAAGAGAACTTGCCGCCCGAGTGCAGCTTGGTGAGAATGACCTCCACACCCGGAATTTTCTCAACCGGGTGCATGTCCACCGGCATACCACGGCCGTTGTCACGCACTTCAAGTGAGCCATCCTTGAAAAGACTGACCTCGATCCGGTCGGCGTGTCCAGCCATCGCCTCATCGACACTGTTGTCGATCACTTCCTGCGCCAGGTGATTGGGCCTGCTGGTGTCGGTATACATACCCGGACGTTTGCGGACCGGGTCAAGCCCGCTCAGGACCTCGATTGCAGCCGCGTCGTAAACAGCACTCATGTATCGGTTCCGCTCGTATGCATAGTATCGTTTCAGTATTCCGTAGTGGCCGGATCAATACCGGAACGGAGTTTCCGCACCAGCTCGTCGGCATTTTGATAGCGATTCGAGGTATTACAAAAATAGACTTCGTACAGGAGCTTCCGGTACTGGTTAATCCCGACACCGGAGATGCGCTGCCAGGCAGGATTGTTTATGGCTTGCCACTCGCCATCAACACCATAGGCCATGCGCCGGAACGTGCGTTCGCCACAGTGCAGGCCCTCGTAGGTAATGTTGCGAACCCCGCTGCTGGATACCATCACGACGGTATAACGCACCACGCGGTCATCACCGACCCGCAGTGACGCAGGATCGATATAAACACGGTACGGCAGGCCTGCGGTACTGACATTCAGCTCGATCAATTTATTCAATTTGCCGGGCCAGGCGGGGTATTCTGACTCGCCCTCGACCCACGGCGCCTTCTCCAGCTCCATGCCGTCGTCAAACCCGACCGGTCCATCCTCGAAGGTTGAATCCGTGAAGGCGATTGCCGGACATAGCAGCAATGCAGCTGCACAGGCAGATCGAATACATGAAAAACCCGGTAAGTTCATTGACAGCGCAGTTTAATGAAAAACACAGTCTACGCCAATTCAGTTGCCCGTTAACGCGCCGCCAGGCGCGCGCCGAACTCAGTCCAGATCGGCCGCCAGCGCGGCCCTGACCGGTTCGGCCACCGGTTCGACCTCGTAGCGGTACTGGTGGTGATCGATACCTGCTCCCAGTGACGCGCCCTGCTTGAGTGCTGCGGCCATTGCATCGCTCAGTTCAAAGCGCAGGAAATGCACCGACGAGGTCTTCTCGGCCGTTGTCCGGTCGAGGTCCTCATCGGCAATGGCGAATACCGGCTCATACTCATCCACACGCACCCACACCCGGTCTTCTATACCGACCAGTGAAGCCAGCAGCTCGCGACGTCTTGCTCCATTCGG
>JAOULY010000383.1 GCA_029881775.1 Gammaproteobacteria bacterium | reverse complement strand
AACCCAGCATGACATCTTCCGGCAGCTCTTTCGCTTCCGACTCGACCATCAGCACGGCACTTTCGGTACCGGAAACGATCAGGTCAAGCTGCGAGACTTCCATCTGCGCGGTGGTGGGATTCAGAACATAGTTGCCGTCGATATATGCGACGCGCGCGGCACCGATGGGGCCGGCAAACGGCAGACCGGATATCGACATGGCCGCCGAGGCACCGATCATGGCCGGAATATCCGGCGGGATCTGCGGATCGTAGGAAATGACTGTCAGGATCACCTGGACTTCGTGTGTGAAACCTTTCGGGAACAGCGGGCGCAACGGGCGATCGACCAGTCGGCACATCAACGTTTCCGCTTCACTCGGTCGCCCCTCGCGACGGAAGAAGTTGCCGGGAATCTGGCCGGCAGCATAACCCTTCTCCTGGTAGTCGACCGTCAGCGGAAAGAAATCACGCCCGACCATCGGATTCTTGTCACCCACAACGGTGGCAAGCACCTGGGTATCACCCATGCTGACAATAACAGCGCTGCATTGACGGGCGATTTCGCCGGTTTCCATCGTGACCGTCTGGTCACCGAACTGAAAGGATTTCTTGATTGCGCTCACGGGCGTTTGTCCTCGTTGGGAAAGGTAGATTTAGAACTGCTGGATTCAGACAGCGACTAGCGACGCAGACCGAGATTACTGATCAGGTCCTGGTAACGCTTGCTATCCTTGTTCTTCAGATAATCCAGCAGCTTCCGGCGCTTGTTAACCATGCGCAGCAAACCCTGCCGGGAGTGGTGATCACCCTTGTGCTTGGCAAAGTGGTCTGTCAGACCGGTGATGTTCGCAGTCAACAGTGCAACCTGAACTTCCGGTGAACCGGTATCCACATTGCCACGCTGGTGCGACTTGACGATCTGATCTTTCTGCTCGGCGCTTAAAGCCATGAATTACTCCCGCGAATTGCTTAAATTTTCATCAAAATTGAGGTAGCTGCGTATTTTAACTGCCGTTCGGGCCAGCCACAAGCTATCCCGAAGTGAATATCAGGAAACACCCATCAGCCGCCTGGGCGCCACCCGCCCGTCGTCCAGAATCTCGCCCATGCCGAGGAACTGCGATTCCCCCTCGTAGAGCCGGACCCAGCCCTCGGTGGGTGCCTTAGGCACCAGCACCGGCTGGCCCTGGCGCAGGTAGAATGCCGCATCACCACTGAGCTTCAACCCCGGCCAGTGCGCCAGGCCGCTCTCGATCGGCAGCAACAGCTGGTCCAATGCATGGTGCCCCCCGTCTGCCGCCACGGCTTCCAGCTGCTCGACGGTCAGCATGCCGGCTTCACCGAACGGCCCGACGCCGGTGCGGCGCAGTGCCGCTACGTGTGCGCCACAGCCCAGCTGTTCACCAATATCTTCAACCAGGGTACGTACATACGTGCCCTTGGAACAGTGGACCCGGATGGTCGCTTCGGGCAGGTTGCAGGCCAGCAGTTCGATTGAGTGAATGGTCACGGCACGCGGCTCGCGCTCGACCTCGACCCCTTCGCGGGCCAGCTTGTAGAGCCGCTCACCCTTGTGCTTGAGGGCCGAATACATTGGCGGGATCTGTTCGATCTCACCGGCAAATCCTTTCAGGGCGGCGGCCACCTTGCGCTCAGTGAGCCCGTCAACGGGCCGTTCGCTGATCACATCTCCCTCGGCATCCCCGGTTCTGGTCTTCACACCGAAGCGGCAGGTCACCGTGTAGTGCTTGTCAGCGTCCAGCAGAAATCCCGATATCTTGGTCGCCTCGCCAAAGCAGATCGGCAGCAGGCCGGTCGCCAGCGGGTCGAGACTGCCGGTATGCCCTGCCTTGCGTGCGGCATATAGCTGCTTGACCGCCTGCAGGGCGGCATTCGAGGTCAGCCCGGTCGGTTTATCCAGCAGCAGGATACCGTTCACACGACGGAGGTTGCTGTTTCTGTGTCGTCTACCCATAAATGAAAAAACTCAGTGCGGTGATTTGTTCAGGGCAGGCAATGCGAATGACCGGCCACGCACACAGGCTGGCGGAGACAGTCTAGTCATGATTACCATTACCCCGGTCACTGGCAAGCGCGCGATTTATCAGCGCACCGATGCGGGCACCTTCTTCCAGCGAACGATCAAGATGAAATTTAAGCTCCGGTATAACCCTGATATGCAAAATCTTGCCAAGTCGGTGGCGCAGGAAACCGGCAGCATGATTCAACACATTAACCGATTCGGTAGCCTGCACTTCATCGCCCAGCACAGACACATGAATTTTTGCATGCGCGAGGTCCCGCGACACGGTAACGGCCGAGATACTGACCATTCCCAGTCTCGGGTCATTGATTTCATCACGAATCAGTTCCGACAATTCACGCTGAATCTGATCGCCGACGCGGCGTGATCTGGAAAATTCTTTGGGCATCTGTAAAGCGCGGTCCGACAACAGGAACAAGCCTGCCGCCTGTTAATTACAGCGAGCGCGCAACCTCCACACGCTCGAACACCTCGATCTGGTCACCAGCCTTGACGCTGTAGTTCTTCACGCCAATACCGCACTCGGTACCCGCCTTGACCTCGTTGACATCGTCCTTGAAGCGTCGCAGTGATTCGAGTTCGCCTTCGTAAATCACCACGTTGTCACGCAGCACGCGAATCGGTGAACTGCGGCGTACCACACCGTCTACCACGATACAGCCGGCGATATCGCCCAGCTTGCGGGAACGG
>JAOULY010000384.1 GCA_029881775.1 Gammaproteobacteria bacterium | reverse complement strand
GTTTCGGCGGCGGCCAGCAAGGCATTTCCCAGGTCGCCATGGTGGTAGCTGTCGCTGGCAGCGTTTAACGGCTTATCCGGCATAGCGACAGCATACGGGCCAATGTTTACACCGTCAACATCGACAAGCAGGACGAACCGCTACAGACTGAGAAATATTATATCTTAATGATATTAATGATAATTACTGAAGAATAAGCGGCATGAACCGGCGCCAGCCACTAACCGATACTGACTTGACAAGGTATGGGTAAAAACGGGCGTGATTGTCAGCCCGCCGGTCAAAAGCCGACGCCCGGGGAACCTCAGAAAATTTCTTCATTGCGCGGAACGAAGTGACTCTGCAATATTCAAGTTATTGATTTTAAACAGCCAGATTGGCGCGCGCAGCAACGAGCTTGTTTGAATGATTCAGGCCCTGTAATACAAATGTACTAATCCATCAGGCCTAATGAATCAGGCGCAATAGCGCCGTACACTGATACTGTCTGGTGTGCTGCAGGCATTCATCGTTATTGACTCCTCTTCTCTTGGTGGCCCCTCCCGGCCACCTTTTTTAATCTGCAAAACCGCACGCCACCCCGGTACCACCGAGACCGCAATAACCGCGAGGATTCTTCGCCAGGTATTGCTGGTGGTAGTCCTCGGCATAATAAAACACCGGCGCATCAATCACCTCTGTCGTGACCGGGCCATAGCCATGCGCAGACAGGGCTTGCTGGTAATCCGCCAGTGACGCTATCGCTGCCGCGCGCTGCGCCTCGTCATACACATAAATACCGGAACGGTACTGCGTACCCCGGTCATTCCCCTGCCGCATACCCTGGGTCGGGTTATGCGATTCCCAGAAAACGCTCAGCAATTTCGCATAGCTGATAACCGATGGATCGAACACGACCAGCACCACTTCGTTGTGGCCGGTCATGCCGGTACAGACTTCCTCGTAGGTCGGGTTGGGCGTCAGGCCTGCCGCATAACCGACTGCGGTGGTATACACCCCGTCCAGTTCCCAGAACTTGCGCTCGGCGCCCCAGAAACAGCCCATACCAAACATGGCCTGCATCATATTCTCCGGGAACGGTGGCCGGAGCGGATGCCCGTTGACGAAGTGTCGCTCCGGCACCGGCATCGAGTCGTCACGCCCCGGCAAGGCTTCATGCGGCCCGGGCATTGTGTCCATTCCAGCCATGCTGATCTCCTGCGGAGTCTGGATATTTCTGATAATTATGCAGACCGGGCCTGGTGCCCGGATCCCGCAACATCATACCGCACGGGAATCGTGCCTGTCCGCCAGTATGCCTCGCCGGTCGATATGACACGCACGATCAAAGCGGTCATTGCAGGGTAATGTGACCCCGAATCTGGTAAATTGTCATTAATCCAGACAACAAAGACACTGACATGCGCTCGAACAAAAAACCCTACGTGGGTATCGACAAGGATACGGACGGTGGAATGACCGTGGCAGGCCGCATCATTCGTGATGCCTGGGCCTTCGGCATCATCCCGGAAACCGAGACCTGCGCCGGCTGGAACACACAGGGACTGCAAGACCTGTGGAACAAGACCCATGACGAGTGGGAAAAATACGGCCGCCAGGTCAACCAGCTGCCGGAAGATATCCGCGAACGCTATCTGCGTATCCAGCGCGAAGCCTTCGACCGCGCCAAGGAAGCCGGCTGGGATGCCAGCCTCGATGACAACGACACATAACAGCTGCCCGGACTGCACAACAGCAACACGCTCACACGACACCTGATCCATGAACACACTGCCTGAATTGCACGTTGCCGTTGGTGTGATTCAGCACAGCGATGGTCGCGTCCTGATGGCGGAACGACCCGGCGGCAAGGCAATGGCGGGCTACTGGGAATTTCCCGGCGGCAAGATTGAACCGGGCGAATCGACGCATGACGCACTGGCACGGGAACTCAATGAAGAACTTTCCATCGAGATCATCCATGCCACGCCCTGGATTACCCGCACCTTCAGCTATCCGCATGCAAACACCCGATTGGAACTGTTTCTTGTTCACGAGTGGCGCGGTGAACCACACGGACGCGAGCATCAACAGTTATCCTGGCAGGACCCGCACGCCATAACCGTGGACCCGCTGCTACCGGCAAACCATGACATCATGAATGCACTGCGATTACCGGCGGTTTACGCCATTACACAGGCCGGCAAACTCGGCCTCGATGTTTTTATGCAACGACTGCAGGTTGCCCTGGACAACGGGATACGCCTGGTACAAATACGCGAGAAAGAAATGGATCCCGCCGGTCTGGAGGAGTTTGCCCGGAACGTGGTTGAACGCTGTCATGCGCACGGTGCGCGGGTGATGATTAATGGCGACATCCAACTCGCCAGAAACACCGGAGCCGACGGGGTTCACCTGCAGACCGCCCAGTTCCTGGGCCTGCAAACCGCGCCCGTCACCGACATGCTGTGGGCGGCTTCCTGCCATAACCGTGAAGAACTGCTGCAGGCAGCGCGGCTTGGCGCCGATTTCGCGGTACTCTCGCCGGTACTGCCGACCCGGTCCCACCCGGGAGCGCCGGTACTGGGCTGGGAGGGATTCAGAATGGCGGTTCGTGACCTGCCGATGCCGGTCTATGCGCTCGGCGGCATGCAGGCCGGACTGCTCGATACTGCCAGGGAATACAATGCCCATGGCATCGCCATGCTCAGCGGCGTCTGGTGAAAGACTGCCATC
>JAOULY010000382.1 GCA_029881775.1 Gammaproteobacteria bacterium | reverse complement strand
CTCGTAATCATCATCGGCTTCACCGTAGGTAGCGTAATAATTATAGTAGTAGCTACCCCGGTTGGAAATGCTATCGGCCTTGTTCAATAACAGGCCCACTGCCTTTTCCGCGGGAATCATTTCCAGCGCTTCCTGGACAATCGTGAAGGGTGTCTTGCCGGCTTCAACTACCATTACTACCTGCCCTACCAGATCGGCAAGCACCTGGGCTTCAGGGGTCGATAGAAGCGGAGGCGCATCGAACACGACGATGCGGTCGTTATAGCGCGTGGAAAATTCATGCATCAGGCTCGCCATCCGCTTACTGGAGAACATTTCCGTGATGTATTCGTGCGGCTTTCCGGCCGGCAAGGTCACCAGGCCCGGCACGTCAGTCTTGATAAGTGCATCATTAATCGCCATGCTTTCACTGGCTAGCAGATCGGTAAGATCAGGCCGACATCTCTCGACACCCAGCATCCGGCTGGTGCCTTGCTTGGATACATCGCAGTCTACCAGCAGCACGGTACGGTCACGCTCCTGGGCAATGGCCAGCGCCAGATTTATTGCGGTATATGTCTTGCCCTCCCCCGGGATAGCACTGGTCACCATAATGAGGTTTCCCTGGTCGACCAGGGAGGACGATTTGCCAAAGGCATTGGACAGCAGCGGGCGCTTGATCCGACGGTATTCGCTGCGAACTTCAGAACCAAGTTCACTATCAGGCACAAGCATGCCTTTCTCACGCAGCCTCTCCAGGATGTAGACAAAATTGGTATTACCGGGACTTCCGCTCATAAGCCTGCTACTGTTTTCGGCCCGCGTATCGGTTGATACAACATAAGCCGGTGTTTCGCCTGTCCCTGTATCGGCAAGGGAAATGGCAGGTTGATTGATATCATCGTTTCGACCGGAACTCATGACCCGATTCCGAACGCAGACAGTAGCATCCTGACTTGCACTGAACCCTGTTGCTGATAAATGACTGCAGCCGCAAAAGAACCAAACATCAGCAATACAACCAATAGAAATGTCATCAGGTGCAGCCTGCGTTGCCGCATTATCTCCGCACTGAGCTGGAGACTGATGGTACCCAGCACAGGCAGATCAATCATCTTCTGCATCTGTTTGAAATCAACAAATGTCGGATGGAGGAGGAACCTGAAGACCATCCAGGCCAATCCGGACAAGATGGCTGCTACAAAAACACCTGTCAGCAATAGCGGGCGATTCGGGCCTGACGGTAGCAATGGCACGATCGGCGCATCGACCACCCGGAAAATGAGTTCGCTGTTATTTTTCTCAACCTTCTGTGCCATCCGCGCAGATTCCCGTCTTTCAACCAGCGAAAGATAACGGCTCTTGGTTATATCATAATCACGATTCAATCTGACCAGGTCCGCCTCGACCTGGGGAATTATGTCGATCGATCCTTTCAGCTCTGCCAGTTTCTGTTGTTGCTCGGCCAGCTGTACCTGGAGTGTCCCAACCTCTACGCGAGCACGGCTTTCCTCAATCTTGAGATCCTGATATATCGGGTTGAGCTCTGAATCATCACCAATGTTACCGGTATTGTAGTCGCCACCGTCGACACCCTTCTGCACCTCAGCGATCCTGGCACGCATTGCTTTCACGTCCGGATGCTCCTCGGTAAACTGGAGCAGCAGATCATTGAGCTGCTGCTGGTAAGTCCGCAGCTTCGTCGCAGTAGCTGTATTGGTACCTAGAACAGGCTTCTCGCCTGTCAATTGCTGACTGATCTCGCGATAACGCTGCTTCGCAAGGCGTAATGCCGATTTCGTTACATCAATAGCCCCCTGCTGCGCACTGAGGCGTGCGTAATAGCCGCCTTTTTCATCCGGCATGAATCCGACATTCTGTTTCTTGAATTCAGCCAGACGTTCCTCACCCTTGCGCAGGCGCTGCTCATAATCAAGGATTTGTTCATCGAGAAATTCCTCTGCCATAGCCGTATCTATGCGACCGGAATTAAGCGTATTCTCAATGAGCGCATTAAGCAGATTGAATACCACCTTGAAGGCCATCTCGGCCGATTTGGAGTCGTACTTGATCTCGTAGATGCTTGTTGGGCGGCGAGGATCGCTCGTCAGGGCATTAACCTTGATTGACCCGGCCAGTTGCCCCACCATCGCCTCGCGCGCCGCGGGGTTGTCCACACCAAGATCCATATCGGTCTCGCGCATCACAGTCAGCAGGTTATCCCTGCTCAGCAGGATACGCGTCATCAGGGCCATTTCACTTTCCGGATTCTGTTCAATCGTCAAGCCCTTGAGCAGCGGCTGCATTACGGAGGTGGTGTCGATATGTACCGTGGCCTTGGCCAGATATTGGTCAGGAAGGGAATAAACGTAGAACCAGCCGCAAATGGCGACAACCCAGCTGATGAACAGCGCCGACCATCGATAGCGCCACAGACCATGCAGATAGCCATAAACAACATTTATTTGCTCATGTATTGAAATCATTCTTTATTAAGGCCTTGAGTCATCTTCATAGCCGTGACTCAGCGCAGTATAGCGGCACTGAGATGACTCCTTTGAGTTAATCTAGCATTACTTAAAAATTTACATTTTCATAAGCAAGCGCTTGTTTGCCCGCGACACCGGTGCCGGGCAAGTGTCTGACCGTTTAAATTACAAGCCTACTTTATCAGCGGTTACACACGTGACTGCATTTCCTGCAGTTAATATCCTTGAAACGAAGTGTCAGTTTAATT
>JAOULY010000381.1 GCA_029881775.1 Gammaproteobacteria bacterium | reverse complement strand
GCACCGGCCGGCTGGGCCTGGGTTGCAGCGGGGTTTGTGCTGTTTCGTATTTTCGATATCGTCAAGCCCTGGCCGATCCGCTGGCTGGACCGGCATGTGCATGGCGGTTTCGGCATCATGGTGGACGACTTGCTGGCAGGACTGTTCGCGGCAGCTGTATTGCAGGTGGGTGTATTGTTCTTTTAAGCAATCATTGCGAGCAGATGGCATTCCGGCGCATGACTGGTTCAGGCTGCCCCGCGTATTAGCGAGGAACTTGAGTGGTAAGTGACTGGCGCGGGCCAGGGGCGCGATCGGTCAATGCATCGCTGTCTGCGATACCGGCAAGCTTGCCGGATACGCTGCTGGTTGCCCTGGTTTACTTCGAGGTCATCACGAAGACGCCATTCCAGTCGTCGCCGGGCGGGTGGGTCTTCATGTGGGTGCAGCGTTCTATATAGGTATGTGACAGCCTGTCTTCCGGATGCAGCTTGAGGGTGTCCCTGAAGGAACTGATGGCCTGGTCCCAGTTGCCGCGCCGGTACTGCGTCAGCCCGTCCCTGAAATGGCACACCGTTTCCATGAGGCTGGGAAAACTATTCTCGGAATGGTAATCGAGGACTTCGTAGATCGACACCGGCTCGGTCTTGCCCTTGACGATGACGCGGTCGATTTCACGGATGCGATAGGTGCCGCGTAATTTCCGGTAGGTGTTTTCGCTGATCAGGATACGGGCGTTGTATTGCTTGCAGGCACTCTCGAGGCGCGCCGCCAGGTTCACGCCGTCACCAATGACGGTGTAGTCCATACGCTTCGGCGAGCCGATATTGCCGGAGACCACGATGTCGGTGTTCAGGCCGATACCCATGTCCACTGGCCGTTTGCCTTCCGCAAGGCGGACCTGGTTCCAGCTGTCGAGGTTGCGGATCATGGCGATCGCGGCACGCACGGCGCGGTCCTCGTCATCATTGTGTGCAATCGGCATACCGAAGGCCGCCATGATGGCGTCGCCGATGAACTTGTCGAGCATGCCTTCCTCGTGCTGGATGCAGTCGACCATGAGGGTGAAGTATTCGTTGAGCAGGGTGACAGTGCCCTGCGCGCCCAGCTCCTCGGTCAGCGTGGTGAAGCCGCGGATATCGGAGAACAGGATGGTCGCAGGAGTGCTCTTGCCGCCGAGTATGTCGCCGCCACCCTCCAGCACCTGGTCCGCCAGGCCGGGATCCATGTAGCGCGCCATGGTCGACTTCACCCGTTTTTCGGTGCTGATGTCCTCGATCATGATCATGGTGCCAAGGGTATTATCATCGGAGCTGACCAGCGGCAGCACGGTCAGGTTGACAGAGACCTTGTTGCCATTGAACTCAAGCTCGGCATCCATAGAGATATCCGGTACCCGGGTCTCGGCGACACGCATGATCTTGTCCTGCACCCAGGCGTTGGTGCCGGTCAGGAACCCGTCGGCGGGCTGGCCAATGATATTCTGGCTATCGAGCTGCATGATACGCCGGCCGGCGGCATTGCAGGTGACGATATTGGCGTACTCGTCGAGAGTTATCACGCCGTTTGACATACTTTGCAGCATGCTCTCGTTGTAGTTCTTTATGTTCTCGACGTCGTTGAACAGCTTGGCATTCTCCAGGCCGATGGAGACCTGTGCGGTGAACGCGCGCAGGCGTGACTCGTCCTCTTCGCTGAAGGCGCCGCCGCGCTTGTTGAGCACCTGGGTGACACCGATGGTCTTGCCATACTTGTTGACCACCGGGACGCACAGGATGGAGCGCGTAAAGAAGCCGGTCTTGCGATCGAACTCGGGATTGAAACGCAGGTCGGCATAGGCATAGGGTATGTTCACCGACTGGCCGCTGGTGAAGACGGTGCCGGCAATACCCTGGTCGTTGGGCAGGCGAATCTGTGTGGCGTCCAGGCCCACGCCGGTCTGCGACCACAGTTCGCTGTTCTTTTCATCGTTGATGAACAGGGTCGAGCGCTCGGCATTCAGCATCCGCGCGGCCTCGTTCATTACCTTATGCAGCACCACGCCGAGGTCGATCTCGGAAGTGACGTCCGAAACGATGTCCAGGAACTCGAGTTCCTGTTTATGGGATTTATGCATGCGCTCGGCAAACTGCGCGCTATGCAGGGTAATCGAGGCCTGCAGGGTCAGTGCCTGCAGAACTTCAAGGTTTTCCGCGGTGAACTCACCGTGCTTCTTGTTCAGCGCCTGTGCCACGCCGATGACTTCACCCGTGACGGTCCTGATCGGCGTGCACAGCACATTGCTGGTTCGATAACCGGTCTTTTCGTCCACCTCGGGATTAAAGCGTTCATCGGAATAGGCATCGTGGATGAGCATGCCCTCAACGCGGGTGAACACATGACCTGCGATCCCTGTCGTGTTCAATATGCGGATTTCCCGCCGGATGTCGCCCAGTGCTATTCGCGAGTACAGCTCGCCGGTCTCGGCGTCATTGAGGAACAGGGTGGCGCGGTCGGCGCCGGTCTCCCGGCTGATGATGTTCATCAGTGCCTCGAGCGCCTCGTCCAGTGACTCCATGGCCGCCAGGTGTTTGTTCGTCTCGACCAGCAGTTCGGCCAGGCGCAGGCGCTTGCCGAGGGTATCCTCCACGCGCGCCGGCCTGCGGCGTTCGACGAAATCGATTTCGGTACTATCCTGCATGGCGCGGGTCCGTGGAGGCCTCGGTCTGGTTATGACGGTGGTGCTGGTCTTCCAGTTCACG
>JAOULY010000380.1 GCA_029881775.1 Gammaproteobacteria bacterium | reverse complement strand
CGGGTTGGACGGGCTGTTTATCACCACGAGACGTGTCTGCGGCGTGATCGAGCCGTTCAATTGTTCCGGCGTTATCTTGAAACGGGTGGCGAAGCCGGTCGACAGGATCACCGGCTCACCTTCGGCCAGCCTCACTATGTCCGGGTAGGATACCCAGTAGGGTGCCGGGATGATCACTTCATCGCCGGCATTCAGTAGCGCCTGGCACAGGTTGTAAAAGCTTTGTTTACCGCCGCAGGACACCAGTATTTGATCGGGTGCGTAGTCCAGCCCGTTGTCACGGCTGAACTTCGCTATAATCGCCTTCTTCAGGCCGGGTGTGCCATCGACCGCGGTGTAGCGGGTGAAGCCGTCGTTGATCGCCTGGATGGCCGCCGCACGGATATGGTCCGGTGTGCCGAAGTCGGGTTCGCCGGCGCCCAGTCCGATGATGTCCTTGCCCTCGGCGCGCAGCTCCGCCACGCGCGCGGTAACGGCCAGGGTAGGCGATGGCTTGACGCGCTGTACACGACTGGCGAGATTGATCTTTTCCAAGGTGCTGTCCTGTGGGTGAATAAACGCCCCAATCATACTCAAACTCTGGCAAGAAAATAGTCTGTGCGTAAACAATTACAGCTTAAATCGAAGATGGAGCCGGCCGGCGACCAGCCGCAGGCGATCAAGGCGCTGTGCGAGGGGCTGGCCGATGGCCTGGCGCACCAGACCCTGCTGGGTGTGACGGGCTCGGGCAAGACCTTTACGGTGGCAAATGTCATCCAGGCGACCCAGCGTCCGACGCTGATCCTCGCCCCGAACAAGACCCTGGCGGCGCAGCTGTACGGCGAGATGCGCGAGCTGTTCCCCGATAATGCCGTCGAGTACTTTGTTTCCTATTACGATTATTACCAGCCGGAGGCCTATGTCCCGGCCTCGGATACCTATATAGAGAAGGACGCCTCGGTCAACGAGCACATCGAGCAGATGCGCCTGTCCGCCACCAAGGCCATGCTGGAGCGTCCGGATACCATCATTGTCGCGACGGTGTCCGCCATCTACGGCCTGGGTGATCCGCGCGCCTACCTGAAAATGGTGCTGCACCTGGTGCGCGGCGACAAGCTCGACCAGCGCACCCTCCTGAGGCGGCTGGCCGAGCTGCAGTACACGCGCAACGAACTGGACCTGGCGCGCGCCACCTACCGCGTGCGCGGCGAGGTCATCGACATCTTTCCGGCCGAGTCGGACGGCGAGGCGGTGCGGGTGGAGCTGTTCGATGACGAAATCGAATCGCTGGCCTGGTTCGATCCGCTCACCGGTGAGGTGCTGCGCAAGGTGCCGCGCGTGACTATTTACCCGAAGACGCATTACGCCACGCCGCGCGAGGTGATTCTCGGCGCGATTGATCAAATCAAGGTCGAGTTGAAAGAACGGCTGGAACAGCTGCACAGCACCAACAAGCTGGTCGAGGCGCAGCGCCTGGAGCAACGCACGCTGTTTGATCTCGAGATGATGCAGGAGCTGGGTTATTGCTCCGGTATCGAGAACTATTCCCGCTACCTGTCCGGGCGCAATCCCGGCGAGCCGCCGCCCACGCTGTTCGATTACCTGCCACCCGAGTCGCTGCTGATTATCGATGAGTCGCATGTCACCATCCCGCAGCTCGGTGGTATGTACCGCGGCGATCGCTCGCGCAAGGAGAACCTGGTGCTGTACGGGTTCCGCCTGCCATCGGCGCTGGATAACCGGCCGTTGCGGTTCGATGAATTCGAGCGGCTGGCACCGCAGACCATCTTTACCTCGGCCACGCCGGGCACCTACGAGAATGAGCATGCCGGCGCGGTGGTGGAGCAGTTGATCCGTCCGACCGGGCTGGTCGACCCCGAGATCGAGATACGGCCGGCAGGGAGCCAGGTCGACGACCTGCTCTCGGAGATCACCCTGCGCGTGGCGGCCGGCGACCGCGTGCTGGTCACAACGCTGACCAAGCGCATGGCCGAGGACCTGACGGAGTACCTGGCCGAGCACGGTGTGCGTGTGCGTTACCTGCACTCCGATGTGGATACGGTCGAGCGTGTGGAGATCATCCGCGACCTGCGCCTGGGTGTATTCGATGTGCTGGTTGGTATCAACCTGTTGCGCGAGGGGCTGGACATGCCGGAGGTGTCGCTGGTCGCCATTCTCGACGCCGACAAGGAAGGCTTCCTGCGCTCGGACCGCTCGCTGATCCAGACCATCGGGCGTGCCGCGCGCAACCTCGAGGGCAAGGCGATCCTGTACGCCGACAAGGTGACCGGTTCCATGCAGCGCGCCATAGAGGAGACCGACCGGCGTCGCGAAAAGCAACAGGCCTACAACAAGGCGCATGGAATTACCCCGCGCAGTGTGAAAAAAGCCGTCATGGACATCATGGAAGGCGCGCTGGGGCAGGGTGGCGGACCGCGCAGCTTTGCGAAGGTGGCCGACGAGCTGGCCACCTACGGACACCTCAGCCCGGCTGAACTGGCGAAGCAGGTGAAGGCGCTGGAGAAGCAGATGTATGCGCACGCCCGTAACCTCGAATTCGAGGAGGCCGCCCGGCTGCGCGACCAGATCAAGCATATGGAGGCCGGCAACCTGGGCGTGGCGGGATAATGCAGGGTGCGTTTTGCGCGGGAGCCGATGGTGCACGGAGTGCACCCTACGAGGATGCGGGATAATGCAGGGTGCGTTTTGCGCGGGAGCCGATGGTGCACGGAGTGCACCCTACGAGGATGCGGGAT
>JAOULY010000379.1 GCA_029881775.1 Gammaproteobacteria bacterium | reverse complement strand
GCAGGGCAATGGCACAGGCGTCCAGGTTACCAGCGGTCGGCGCAAGCTGGCGTGCTTCCAGGCTGTTGGGTGTCAGTACGGTTGTCAGCGGTAACAGGTACTCGCAAATCGCCCGCGGCAAATTATCCTCGCCCAGTTGTGTGCCGGCACCGGAAGCGAGTACCGGGTCCAGTACCAGCGGGATGTCCGGGTGGTCGGCCAGGATCGAATGCACGGCTTCGGTAATCCCGGTGCTAGCCAGCATGCCGATCTTGAAGGCGGCAACCGGCATGTCCTCCAGCACGGCCCGGGCCTGGGCGATGACATGGCTGGCCGGGACGGGCGAGAAGTCCGTGACATTGCGCGTGTCCTGCACAGTCAGGGCGGTTAGCACGGGTGCGGCATGGCAGCCCTGGCTGGCAAGCGCCTCGATATCGGCCTGCAGGCCGGCGCCGCCGGACGGGTCGTGCCCGCCAAAGGTCATGACAACAGGAATTTTATTCATGCAGGCGATAATAACGGAAATGCTGCCGTCCCGAGGCGCCGCGTGGGCAAAGCCGGTTGAAATGCATGGTGTTCTTGCCGGGCCCGGCGGGTGCCCGACAAAACCGATCGACGCTGACCCCTGTTATCCGTCAGAATTGCCCGATCCGCCGGCCCCGGCAAGCTATTCAAGGTGAATATCAATGAGTGATTTAAGGGAATACATGTGCGCGGTGTGTGGATTTATCTACCGTGAGGCGGAGGGTTTGCCAGAGGATGGATTTGCGCCGGGTACCCGCTGGGCGGACATTCCGGCCGACTGGGTCTGCCCCGAATGCGGTGCCAGCAAGGAAGATTTTGAAATGGTCGAGATCTGATGCTGCAGACCGGGCCAAATTGTCTACACTGGTAGTGTGAAGCCGGGGGCGGGTGGTAATGACAGGGGTACCGGAACGAATGACCAGGGAGGCCGGGATTACTGGATGATTCAAAAATCATTAACCGAGGCGCTAGCCGAAATGGTCGAAGTGGCGGAAAAGTTCTGCCAGCTGATTGACCGGACCCTACAGGTGTCGGATGGCTCGCTGGAGCCGCTGTTTGACATGATGCCGCGTTTGCATGCAGCCGTGACTGCATTAAACGCATTCGATGCAGGGGAAATCCCGCCGCACGAGGTCGATCTCGATGAGCGTTTCGAGTTGTACAGTCACCTGCGGCGGTTACTTGGCGAGCGCGACAGTTACTGGCTGGAATTCGACGCCGCGCCGGAAGAAATGCACATGTCGGGCAGTCTTGCGGATGACCTGACGGATATCTATTTCGATCTTAAATACGGTCTGGAACTGCTCGATGAGGTCTGGCCGCAGCGGGCCGCGGAGGCCTGGCAGTCTACCTACCGGATCCACTGGGGTCAGCACCTCGTCGATGCCGAGCGCCATCTCTATGCGCTCAAGGTGCGCGATCGTCTCGCACTGGGTTAAGGTTGCGCTTGTCGGTTGAGCAGGCAGGGGGTTTTGCGTACCAGTCCCTGTTTCCCTGAACCAAAACACATTAGAATGAGTCACACGGTTACCGGCGGCTTGGTCGGTAACAATCCTGTAGTCGGCAAGGACCCGTTTATGATTCACGCAAAAAAGGTGTCAGGTTTTACCCTGATCGAAGTGATGGTTGTGGTTGTGATCCTCGGCATTCTTGCCGCGGTACTGGTGCCGAAGGTGATGGATCGCCCGGAACAGGCGCGCAAGACCAAGGCGCGACAGGATATACGTTCGCTCGAAGCAGCGCTCAACCTGTATAAACTGGATAATTTCAACTACCCGACGACTGACCAGGGCCTCGAGGCACTGGTGACGAAGCCATCCTCGCCGGAACCGGCAAACTGGAAGGAGGGCGGTTACCTTGATCGCATGCCACTCGATCCCTGGAAGCAGCCTTACCTGTACCTGAGTCCGGGCACGCACGGTTCAATCGATGTGTTCTCGCTGGGGCCGGATCAACAGCCCAGTGACGATGACATCGGCAACTGGAACCTGCAGTAAATATTCCGGGTGCGCTGTTTCCAGTCCCGGTCAATGCGGTGGGTGACGTGATGCGGCAGTCGTGGTCCGCACAGGGTTAAGGCAGAGACCGCCGCGCTATGCGCCATGACAGGTAATTCCCCGACTCACGGTTATTCCAGTATCCGCAACACGGCTGCCAGTGCAGGGTTCACGCTGCTGGAACTGATGGTGGTGCTGGTGCTGATCAGTATCATCTTTACCTTTGCCATGCTGTCGTTCGGCGGTGACGATGTCGCGGAACTGATGGAACAGGAAGTGCGCCGCCTGGAGACGCTGGTCGCGCTGGCGGCCGACGAGGCAATTATCCGCGGCGACGAGCTGGGAATCCGCTTTACCGGGGATGGTTACGAATTCATGTTGCTGCAACAAAACGGCTGGCAGGTTCCGCAGGATGATCGCCTGTTGCATGCATACAGCCTGCCGGGCGTACTTGCACTGCGCCTGCAACTTGAGGGAGATGCGCCCGTGTTTCCCGGTCAGCCCACCGACGATGATGCAATTACACCGCATGTGTTCATACTTTCCAGTGGCGAGGTGACGCCTTTTTCCGTGGTGTTCGAGTCCGACGAAAGTACTGCGCAGTACCATCTGAATGTATCCATAATGGGTAACGTCACCACGGAGCGCGGGCAGACGCTGTGATGCGTAACAGTCGCGGATTTACCTTGCTGGAAATTCTCGTCGCACTGGCCGTGCTGGCGTATGCCATGGGCGCTATCA
>JAOULY010000378.1 GCA_029881775.1 Gammaproteobacteria bacterium | reverse complement strand
TGGTTGCAATCTCTGCCTGGGATTTGTTGCTCCCGATCCGCGCACCCTCATTCGCAGCCTTGCGCAACGCTAGCAGGTCTTTTTATACCGGGACCTCTTTTAATAATCCGCGGCAGGCCGCCTGCCGTTCGCGAGCGTGCCGGCAGAGCACTTATCATTGGCCGGGTGCGTGAGTACGGATAGCGTGACGGGAACGTCCGGAGTTGCGACGCCTGAGACCTTCACGGGAAATTCGAAAGGACCGGTTCTGGCCGCTCTAAGACATTTATCACTCCCAATAAGGTAGTATTAGTGGAATGTGTGAAAAGATAATCCGTCAAATATTTGCTGCGATCATTCTGATAGCTGTGTTAATGCCGCAGATTTCATGTTCCGATGCTGGAAGACAAGTAGAGCTGGAATCTATTACAGTTTACAAATCACCCACCTGTGGCTGTTGTACCAAATGGATAAAATATTTGCAGGCAAACGGCTTTAAGGTTGAGGCCATAGATCTTCAAGATATGAGCGCGGTTAAAGTCGAGGCTGGTATATCACGCCAGCTTGCTTCCTGTCATACCGCAAAGGTGGGAGGTTATGTGGTTGAAGGCCATGTGCCTGCCGATGACATCAAGCGGTTGTTGAAAGAAAGACCAGATGTTGTTGGGCTGACTGTACCGGGAATGCCGATGGGTTCGCCCGGGATGGAAGGACACCGTGAGGACAATTACGATGTATTGACGTTTACCAGAACAGGGGAAACGTCTGTGTTCAGTCGCTACTAAGAATGTAGGGTTATATGTTAAGAACTGAACATCCGGTTCTGAACGTGGACACACGTTCTCCAGCTGACAAGTAACAACTCATCTTTGTGAGCCGGTTAACTTGTATGCTATGAACGAGGGAATTACAGGGACAGTATTCCTATTACCCCAAGCTGATCTGGAACGTGCTGGCCATCTGACGAGAGCGTCCGCATTTGCGGCATCTGAGACCTTCCAAGGAACGCCAGGAATGTCGCTTTCTGGCCGGCTGGGGACTTGATCATGGAGGCCGGGATCAGATCATGGTTGTTCCTTGAAAATCAAGGAGAACAGACTCCATTGATTTGTCAATATTGTGTCTGATCAATCGAGTCTGATCCTGAATAATAGGGGAACACCCATGTTTACTTGTTACACATAATCGTGGTTTGTCACCTATTATTTTTGTTAAGTAGTCAACAATATTTTTCCGGACATCTTGCCTTTTTATCCGAGCGTACCTAATGATTGCACTGTGCCGGAGACCGGCACACGGCGGCGTAGCGCGGAACGGCTAAACCTTGCACAGGACCAACCGTGACGGGCTGTGAACAAGCAGCCGGGAACCCACATAAAGGCTGTGAAAATGAAAACGACTTCCATATCCCCACTCAGGATTGCCCTGTGCGTCATCATGCTTGCGCTCGCCGGAGCGTTGTTTCCATTCCAGGTTTCGGCAGATGTAAGCCTCGCCTGGGTTCAGCCCACGCGCGGCGTGGCCGTGGCGCTGGATACCGCCGACAATATCTATACGGTGGACTACGAACAGGCGCTGGGAGCCGAAATGAGCCTGACCAAGCGTGATGCCAACGGCACGCTGCTCTGGGTGGCGTATTTCGATCAGACATCCTCGACGGCCTGGGAGCGTGCTAGCTGGGTCGCGACCGACAGCAGCGACAACGCCTTTGTATGCGGCACCCTCATGTCCGGCTATTCGAATCCGGTCGAGGCGGCAAGTATCGTCATGAAGTTTAACCCGAGTGGCGCCATGCTTTGGCGACATGTCTACGAAAGCAGTTTCGACGGCTCATCCGTACGCAAATGCCTGGTCGATGGCGGCGGCAATGTCTATGTGCTCGGGGTAGGCAGTGGCCCGAATGGCCGGGTGACCAAGGTCAAGAAATTTTCCCCCGACGGTACGCCTCTATGGTCGTTCTTCGAT
Organism: Gammaproteobacteria bacterium; assembly: GCA_029881775.1. Taxonomy (GTDB): domain Bacteria; phylum Pseudomonadota; class Gammaproteobacteria; order UBA9214; family UBA9214; genus UBA9214. Next base: position 798 of record JAOULY010000378.1, on the reverse strand, counting down.
AGTGCCGGTATCGGTGCTGCGCTGAACTTCAAGTTGACACCGGATGATGCACTCCTGATTACGGGTAAATCGATCACCGGCAGCTACCTCGGGTATGCCAAGATCGATCTCAACGGCAACCTGATATGGACATACCCCGCAGTGTACAGCCTGACCGCGGGTGACAGCGCCGGCGATGCCTACGGCAACACCTATCTTGTGCATGGTGACGCCGTGACAGGCGGTTCGATCATCAAGAAGCTCGACGGATCCGGCGCGCTGCTCTGGGAACGCGGTTATGGCATCGCCGGGTTCCGCGTGGAGGTCGGCAATGACAATCAGGCGGTGGTGAGCGGTTTCCCGGGCACCGGCGCCGCGGGCGCGGCGTTCATCAAGATTGACACTGCCGGCAATCTGCTCTGGTCGAATCTCGATGCCGATGGTCCGCTGGCGCTGCTGGCACATGCGCATATGTTGCTCGACAGTGGAAACAATGCCTACCTCGCAGCGGGCACCATGTCCGAAATGGCCGTATGCAGGGTGAACAGTAACGGGAGCAGCGGCTGGACGCAGACCGTTGCCTTCGGCTATGCCCAGGCAATCGCGCTAGGTAACACCGACAACAGCATCTATGTGGTAGGCGGCACGACGGCGCGACTGAACCAGGGCAGTACGTCGACACTGCCAACCCAGCCGACGGTGCTGACATATTTTTCAGTCGCCGAGACCAGCATTTATCTGGGCTGGAGCGATAATTCGTCCAATGAAACCGGTTTCAGGATCGATCGTTGCACGGGATCCGAGCCGTTCTGCGCTGCG
>JAOULY010000377.1 GCA_029881775.1 Gammaproteobacteria bacterium | reverse complement strand
GATGTGAATGGCAGCGCGGTTAATACCGTCACCGTAAACCTGGGCGATCTGAGTGCCGCATCACCTGCGCAGACCGTGTCATTCGAAGTCACTATCAACTAGCAAACGAGGAGGCTGTATGAAAATTCCAGCGAAGATGAGAATTGCACTGCTGCTTGTTGTATCGAGCGGCCCCGTCATGGCGCAGGTCGAAATATCGACAACTGCGGAAATCGAGATTGTCGAGGTGCAGGCGGACGGCCGTGAAGTGGTACGGCTCGAGCGTCCCGGCCGCGTTATACCGGGTACCGAGGTGATTTACACCATCACGGCGAAAAATACCGGCGCTCAACCGGCGGACAGCGTCGTTGTGACCAACCCCGTGCCTCTGCAGACACGCTACGTCGATGGCAGTGCTAGCGGTGCAAATACCGACATTACATTTTCGGTTGACGGCGGCCAGTCCTGGGGCGTGGCGCAGTCACTGACAGTTATTGATGCAAATGGCGAGGAGCGTGCAGCTACCGCGGATGACTACACCCATGTCCGCTGGACGTTGCAGTCAGGTCTTGCGCCAGACCAGCAGGTGCCGGTGTGGTATCGCGCACAGGTGAAGTAACTATGCGCAGATCTATGGAACCTCTGATTAAGTACCAGAAGGCCGTCATTGCGAGCGTAGCGCGGCAATCCCGGTCAATGGAATCGATCAGTTTGAGATTGTCACGTTACCTGGTTCCTCGCAATGACGGAAACGGGGCAGGTAAGAAATATTTATCCCGTAACAGCTTTTTTACCGCAGCTTTGCTGCACTTTCCATGCAACAACGTTAAGGAGAAGTACCATGCAGTCTATTAACAGTCACAAGCTCCGTGCCCCGTTGCTGGCGCTGGCCTTGTTTGCCGGGGGAACGCAAACCGCGCTCGCGGTTGGCACCCAGTCCGGCGCTACCATTAGTAACACCGCAACGGTCGACTACCAGGTCGGCAGCAACCCGCGCACTGTGTCGGGATCGGCGCCGAACATCCTGGTCGATAACCGCGTCGATTTGAGCGTTACCAATACCGATGCCGGTAATAATGTTGATGTCAGTCCGGGACAAACCGACCAGGTCCTGACCTATACGATTACCAACACAGGTAATACCACGCAGGGTTACCTGCTGACGGTTGATGTACCGACAGCCGGCATCCCCGCGAGTAACATCCGTATTTACGTGGATGCCAACAATAACGGTGTGCCGGACCCGGGTGAGTTGTATACGGCCGGGACGAATGCCGGTGACCTCGATCCGAATGGTGTTATCGGTACCGATGATGTCATGCAGGTTCTGGTGGTCGCAGACATTCCAGCCGGCGCAACCAATGCGTCCATAGATGACTTCCGCCTGGTGGCACAAACCACCGATGCAGGTACCGCCACCGCCACTACGGCTGCCGGTACGCCGACTGCGGGCGTGGATAATGTGTTTGCCGATAACGCAGGTACTACCAGTGAGGGCAATACTGACGGTCAGCACTCGGACGCGGCAACCTTTACCGTGCAGAGTGCGGCACTGGCGGCAGCCAAGACCATCTTGTCTACCACCGATGAGTTCGGTAGCGGCTTCGCGATTCCGGGGGCCGACGTGGTCTACCAGATCCGCGTGACCAACTCCGGTATCGCGGTCGTGGATGCCGACACGGTATCGGTCACCGACCCGATTCCGGCCGGTACGCAGTTGTGTGTGATAACCACGGGCAGCTGTAATGCCCCGTCGTTTGCCGATGGTGCTACCAGTAGTGGCCTGACCGCTGCCGCGTTCGAGTACTCGACCGTGAGCGGTGCAAATGCCTGCCTGGGTGCCAGCTTCACCGGTTACTCACCGACGGCGGATGCAAATGGTTATGACGCGACTGTGACCTGTATACGTCAACAGCCAACCGGCAGCATGAACGGCTCCGGCGGGTTCTTCGACGTGCGGCTCACCGTGGGTATCCAGTAGCAGTAGCCGCGATAGCACGTTGATAAAGAGCATCAAAAAGACTGCATGGCGACATGCCGCCGGCCTTCTGGCCGGCGGCATCGTCGCGTTTGCAGGTGTGGTAACGCGTGCAGGTTCACGCGCGGGAGGCCGGCTGTTCTGCGGCCTGCTGCTGGTGCCGATGCTCGTGCAGGCCGTGCCGGTCGGCACGCTGATCGACAATACCGCCATGGCCACTTTCAGTGGCGGCATTACCAGTAACTCGAACACGGTCACGGTCGTGACCGTGGGCGTGCGCACGTCGTCTGTGCTTGAATTTCTTCAATATGCACCCATGTCGCCTGGCGCGACAGCGGTGCCGGTTGCAGTCACCGACTACAGCAGCAGCGGCACTGCGGCGGGGCCATTTGTGGCAATGGCGGCCCCGCTACCCCCGGGAAACCCGACGCCGATCAACCTCGGCGTGCCGGTTCCGCTGGAACCGGTCACGATCTATCACAAGGGCGAACCTGTTTTCGTGCGCCTGTCTGATTTCGACCAGAACCTTGATTCGCTCAGTGCGGAAACGGTGCTGGTCACTATCAATGTGGCTGCAACAGGTGATACGGAACTGTTGCGGCTGACGGAAACCGGGCCGGACACCGGCATATTTACCGGTTATATCCAGTCGTTTATCAGCACAATGTATCCGCTTGCAGCAAACCCGTCCAATGGCCAGCTCGGCCTGCAGGATAATGACGTTATCACGGCGGACTATGTCGACGTGACTGACGGCAGCGATACCTCGGCGGCTAGTACGCTGGTCGATCC
>JAOULY010000376.1 GCA_029881775.1 Gammaproteobacteria bacterium | reverse complement strand
AAGGCACTGCTCGAACTGCTGCTCGGCAAACCCGCCTGAACAGCCTGACAACTGGTGACTTTGATCGATTCGGGGTTAAGCTAGCAGCATGTGCAGACATGCCGCCTACCTGGGTCCCGCGATCAGCCTGCAACAGTTCCTGATTGACCCGCCGCACAGCCTGTACCAGCAATCCTGGAATGCACAGGAACTGAAATATGCCCGCCTGAATGCCGATGGCTACGGCTTCGGCTGGTTTAACGACGCCGGCAAGCCGGCCACCTACACCAGCGCCATGCCGATCTGGTCCGATCACAACCTAGTTTCGCTGGCCGGCTCGATGAAATACCCGCTATGGGTCGGCGAAATACGCAGCGCCACCATCGGCAACCCGGTACATGCCTTCAACACACAACCGTTTCAGGATGACCGCTGGCTGTTTGTGCACAATGGTTTTGTGCGTGATTTCCACGAACAGCTGCGCCCGTCAATTACCGCACAACTCTCACCTGCCGTTGCCGCCGATATCCGCGGCAATACCGATTCGGAATACCTGTTCGCCCTGTTTCGCCAGATCCTGCTGGATGAGCAAGACATCCCGGCAGGCGCTGCGCTGCGGATGCTGTTCAGCCGTATCGGTGAGCTTGCCGGCGATACTGAATCATTGCTGAACCTGCTGTTGACGGACGGCACGACGCTGTACGCCAGCCGGCATGCCATCAACCATGAATCACCCAGCCTGTATTTTACCACCAGCGATCCGCGCTTCCCGCAGGGACAACTGGTCGCCTCGGAGGCTTTCGATCCCGATGCCGGCTGGCAGCGCGTACCCGAACATCACCTGTTGATGCTCACACCGGACAGCGCGCCCGCACTGCAGGCGCTGTGAGTTACGCGTCGTTATTGAACGAACTGCGTCTCGCGCGCGGGCTCGTCACTGCCCTGGTCGACACACTGACTGACGCAGAGATTCGCACCCTGTATCACCCGGACCTCAGCCCGCCGGGCTGGCACCTGGGACACTGCGCATTTACCGAGAGCGCCTGGTTACAGGCAACCATCGGCAATGATGACCGTCTCACACGGCCGTTCGCCGCGCTTTACACGCCGACAGAGACACCCCGGCGCGAGCGCGGGGCAAAGATCCCGGCACGGGAGGCACTGCTGCAATGGAGCAACGAATTGCAGTCCATTAACGACGACCTGCTGGAAGCACGATCGCCGCAATTAATGAACCACCCGCTGATGCAGGATAACTACCTGCTGCATTTTCTTATCCAGCATTACAGCCAGCATTATGAGTCGATACTCATGGTGCTGACACAGCGCGCCATCCGGTCGGACAATGGCGACTACGTGGTTAATGACCCGCTACGCCCGCAAACACCGGCGCACGAACGCGTCCCCGTGGAACCGGGGCATTACAAAGTCGGTGGTCGCGCACCGATAGCCTATGACAACGAACTGCCGCCACAACAGGCCACGCTGGGTCCGTACAGTATCGCCAGCCGCGCACTCTCGAACAGTGAGTACCTGTCATTTATGCAGGAGGGTGGTTACCGGCGCAGGGAACTCTGGAGCGAGGCCGGCTGGCACTGGCAGCAACAGCATACATTTGAGCATCCGGATCACTGGCGTAAAAATATATCCGGCGACTGGTATGGCATCGCGGCGCGTGGCGCCTATGCACTGAGCAGCAGCGAACCGGTGGCGGGTATCTCGTTGCATGAAGCCGAGGCCTGTGCAAACTGGGCCGGCGGATGTCTGCCACATGAACATCAGTGGGAAGTCGCCTGTCACCTGCAGCTACTCGAAGACAATGGCCGTGCCTGGGAGTGGTGCGGTAATACCTTTTACCCGTACGCAGGCTACCGGTCGTTCCCGTATGAAAATTACTCAATGCCCTGGTTCGATGACAGGCACTACAGCCTGCGTGGCGGCAGCCTGCATACACGGCCTTCGATCAAGCGCGCCAGTTTCAGGAACTTCTATGAGCCGGACAAGCGGCACGTATTCGCCGGCCTGCGCCTGGTCTATGATACACACGCATGAGTAATGCAGCAGACAAGTCGCCGCTCATCGGCAAGGTCATGATCATTGCGGCCTGGCTCCTGCTGCTTGCCCTGCTGACGCTGTTCTTTAATGACCGGCTCGATCATCAACGCAATCCGAACCGCAACCTGAACGCTGCCAGCGAGACAGACACACCGTCCGTGCAGCTGCAGCGCAACCGCTTCGGTCATTACGTCGCTACCGGCGCCATTAACGGCCAGCCGGTCGAGTTCATGCTCGATACCGGCGCCACGGATGTGTCTATCCCGGTCGCGGTCGCGGATAAACTGAAGCTCAAACGCGGCCAGCCAGCCGTCTACCAGACAGCCAACGGTCCGATTACCGCCTGGCGCACCACCCTTGATGAAGTTCAGCTCGGCCCGTTGCGTGTCGGGCCGGTCACCGCCAGCATCAACCCGGCCGACTCGACCGGTGCCATCCTGCTGGGTATGAGTTTCCTGCGCCAGCTGGACTTCAGCCAGCAGGGCAATACACTGACCCTCAAGTACCCGCAATCGGGAGCATATTAATGGATGCAGTAACGCAACTGACCGAGTGGAGCGGCTGGCTCGCCGGACTGCTGTGGGGCAACCCGGTCACACTGATCGTATTACTGGGCACCGGCCTGTATCTCACGCTGCGCATGGGACTCATCCAGTTGCGCGGTTTTACGCATGCATTCGGACTGGTATCCGGCAAGTACAGTTGCAAAACCGACGCT
>JAOULY010000374.1 GCA_029881775.1 Gammaproteobacteria bacterium | reverse complement strand
GCATGGTTTTCCACACCACGGCATTACTCGGTACCGGATTGTACCTGCTCGCCATGGGCGTCGGCGGCTATTACATCAAGACGCGTGGCGGCGAGTGGGGCACGATCATCCAGGTTATCTTCCTGTCTGGCGCCGGTCTTGTGCTCATGGTGATGTTATTCTCGGGCAAGGTGCGCGCCAGTCTTCGTGTGCTCATCAACAAGCATTTCTTTCATTACAAGTATGACTACCGGGATGAATGGCTGCGCTTCATCCAGACACTCTCGTCCGGGCAGCCGGACGATCGCCTCAGAGAGCGCGCGATCCATTCAATAGCGGAAATTATCGACAGCCCCGGTGGCATCCTGTGGATGCGTGAGCTGAACCGTTTTGTGCCGGTGGCTAACTGGCAGATGGAAGCGGCCGGCGAGGATACCGTCGAGGTTGACCATCCGCTGATAAAATTCATGTCTGCCCGGGAATGGCTGGTGGACCTGGATGAATTCGAGCGTGATCCCGAGCTGTACAATAACCTGGAGTTGCCCGAATGGCTGGAAGACATGCCGCGCGCATGGCTGATCGTTCCGCTCATTGTGCATGATCACCTGCTGGGATTTATTGTCCTCGCCAGGTCGCCCGCGCAACACCATTTCAACTGGGAAGACTCGGACCTTGTGAAGACGGCGGGGAGGCAGGTTGCGGTACACCTTGCCCAGCTCGAGGCGTCCAGGGCGCTGGCCGAGGCCAAGCAATTCGAGGCCTGCAACCGGCTGACGTCCTATGTCATGCATGATCTGAAGAACCTGATTGCGCAGTTGTCGCTGGTCGTTTCGAATGCCGCAAAGCACAAGGGAAACCCGCAGTTCATGGAGGATGCGATTACCACGGTTGATAATTCCGTGCAAAAAATGAACAAGCTGCTCGAGCACCTGCGCAGTGACACCATGCAGGTCCAGGAGACGACCTCGCTGGATGTCTGTAGTATGTTGCAGGATGTGGTGAAGACCATGTCGAACAACCAGCCGGTGCCGAGTCTTGACTGCCAGGTGGTCGGGATACATATCCATGCCGACCGGGAACGTTGCGGTGCAATCATCGGGCACCTGATACGTAATGCGCAGGATGCCACGCCGGCCGACGGCAAGGTAATCGTGCGCCTGTTCAAGCGCGAAGACCGTGCCATTATCGAGGTCCAGGATACAGGGTCCGGCATGGATGAAACGTTCATCAAGGAGCGTTTGTTCAGGCCGTTCGACAGTACCAAGGGCAAGGCCGGTATGGGTATTGGCGTTTACGAGGCGCGCGATTATATCCACAAGCACGGTGGCGATCTGGAAGTGATCAGCCGTGTCGATGAGGGGAGTACTTTCAGAATACGTCTGCCGGTTAGCGATCCCGCCTGAAATGGCGTAAAGTGTCAGTGAATCATGACGATATAACACCTTATGGAACAACCCGCTCGAAAAATCCTGGTCATAGAAGATGACCCCGGCCTGCAAACACAGCTGCGCTGGTGTTTTGAAAATTACGATGTCGTCATTGCCGGAGATCACGACTCGGCCATGGCGGCGCTGCAAGAGCACAAACCGCCGGTCATAACACTGGACCTGGGACTGCCGCCGGATGCGGATGGCACCAGTGTCGGGTTCTCCCTGCTTGAGGATATCCTGCTCAAGGCGCCGCATTCCAAGGTTATCGTCGTGACCGGCAACAACGACCGCGAACACGCGACCAGGTCGGTCGCGATGGGCGCGTATGATTTCTTCTACAAGCCTATCGACGCCGACATGCTGGAGCTGATCGTCAATCGCGGCTACCGTGTTTACGAACTTGAAGAGGAAAACCGGCGTCTCAGCACGCAGGGCTCTCCGTCACCGCTGGAAGGTGTGATTACCGGCAGTGAGATCATGCAGCAGGCCTGCCGCACCGTTGAGAAAGTCGCGCCTACCGATACCACGGTATTGATCCTCGGCGAATCGGGCACCGGCAAGGAACTGCTTGCGCGCGCCCTGCATGCGCTCAGTTCACGTCATGACAACCGTTTCGTGGCGATCAACTGCGCCGCTATTCCGGAAAACCTGCTCGAGAGTGAACTGTTCGGTTACGAGAAGGGCGCCTTTACCGGGGCGGCGAAGCAGACGCCCGGCAAGATCGAAGTCGCATCAGGCGGCACATTGTTCCTGGACGAAATAGGTGACATGCCGCCGGCGCTGCAGGCGAAGTTGTTACGTTTTCTGCAGGAGCGGGTTATCGAGCGTGTTGGCGGGCGCAAGGAGATCCCGGTGGACGTGCGGGTGATCTGTGCGACCCACAAGGACCTGCATGAGCTGATTCGAACCGGCCTTTTCCGTGAAGACCTGTACTACCGTATCAGCGAGGTTTCCATCAGCATTCCGGCGCTTAAAGATCGCGAGGGCGATGCGCTGTTGCTGGCGCATGTATTCCTGGAACGGATCAGCAAGCAACAGGGCAAGCAGGGCCATCGTTTCAGCAAGGACGCCATGGCCGCCATCGAGAATTACAGCTGGCCCGGTAACGTGCGTGAGCTGGAGAACCGCGTCAAGCGCGCGGTCATCATGGCGGAACACAAGCAGATCAATGCCAGTGATCTCGAACTGGGCGGCAGTTCGGCGGAAGAGCTGGCCACTTTCAACCTGCGCGAAATCCGCGACCGTTCCGATCGGCAGGCAATCATGCGTGCGCTTAACCACGTTGGCGGCAAGATCTCGCAGGCGGCGGAACTGCTGGGTATCAGCCGGCCGACCATGTATGACCTGTTGC
>JAOULY010000375.1 GCA_029881775.1 Gammaproteobacteria bacterium | reverse complement strand
CATAAACCGCCTCGCCTGCGCTGAGCGGATAGCGCGCAGACAACTCCGCATACGTGAAGGCCGTCAACCCGGCCAGCAGTGAAGCCAGCAAAAACGAAACCGGCGCAAACATACCGGCATGTCCCACCACCTTGCCGATCAGGACATAGATACCGGCACCGAGGATGTTTCCCAGGCCGTACAGCGTTGTCAGCGGCAGTGACAGCGAGCGCGCCAGTGCAGGCTGCGACTTTTCCGCCCGGTTTTCATCCTGGCTCATACTGGCATTATGACATTCGACGCGGTAAACGAATATGTTGCGGGCAGCCGTAACAACGGGAAGGGGTATTTGAAGTGGTGGCCGTATTCAGGTGAAGTAAATTAAAGAATTGCACAGAGTTGTTGGTCGCGATGGTAGATGAAAGCAAATATCACTGTATGAGCATTGCGTCCCTTCTCCTTTTTGCCCGTTCTTTGGGTGCTCCGGGAGATGGACAGGATGAGAGGATGGAAAATCAGGCAGTCGGGCTGATTTGGCCCCCTCTCCCCAGCCCTCTCCCGGAGGGAGAGGGGTAAGCGAGGCAGTACAGGCAGTTGGTTGATTTGATCACCGCCCCCCCGCTTCGCTCTCCCCGGCCCTCTCGGCTCTGGCGTCCTGCTTCGCGCTACCGCCTACCTCCCTGCAGGCGTCCCGGAGGGATAGGCATTATGTGGGGCAGCAGTGGGTCAGACCCTGGTTCTCTCATCTTTAAACCCGGCGTGGCAAATCCCGAACCCGATTAAATCATTTACAGAACGGAAACAGTTCCCGGTCTGCATCGACCCGGTCGCATTCGCCACTGGTATACGTCATCCGGTTGTGGTTTTCACTTGCGGCCCGCTCGTCCTGCTCCATAGTCAATAATTGCCGCGCCAGGTTGCAGGCTTCACTCTCCCCGCACCGTTGCTGTTCGCCACACACACGATTGACCAGTTTCTCGCAGGGCGAGTGACCGACAATCGGTGCGCCCTCCCACTCCGCCGCTTCCGGTATGGGCGGCAGGCGGGTTCCGGGCATGGGTTCCCTGGAGACGCTGATACCCTGCCTGATGATCAGGACGGAACCGTCCTGCAGGCGATGGGCGCCATCCCACAATGGTGTTGTCACCCCGTCGCGGGTGATCGTGGCGCGGTTGGTATCCGGGTCCACCGTTACCGCACCGCCGTATTGCAGGCCTGGAGCCGTATCTGCGGCCAATACCGGGAGTACCGCCGCCAGGAGGAATGTAAACGGGATTGCATATCTCATCCGGCTGATCCTGCCCGTCGGGCCTTGTATATTTGCGCTGAAAGCATGTTTTGATTTCCTGCTGGCGAGGCTCCGCTTGCGTGAATGGTTAGTGGTTCACAGTGTAAGTATCGTCAGCGTATCAGCCTGCTTGCATTGCTGGAATGTATTTTCGAATACATTTTCTTCGAGCAAAACAGGAACCAGCTCCAGTTTACCCTGATTTCAGGAGTAACCGGGATCTGACTCCTGTTTTCCGGACAACAGTCCTGCCGCCACCCCGCCCCCCGGATTTCGCCTTGCGGCGTTTCTATTTTCCCTCGCCACTGTGGTTGAATAGGGCCACCGACAACCACGCAGGACAGCAGCACACAATGGAAATCTCAACCATCGCCACCGAACCCTTTACCGATCAGCGCCCCGGCACCTCCGGTCTGCGTAAAAAGGTCAGGGTTTTCCAGACGCCCCACTACCTGGAAAACTTTGTCCAGTCGATATTCGACACGCAGACGGACCTCAGCGGCGGCGCCCTCGTGCTGGGTGGTGATGGTCGTTATTACAACCGGCAGGCGGTCCAGATCATACTGCGCATGGCGGCGGCCAACGGCGTGGCCAGGGTCATCGTGGGCCAGGGCGGCCTGCTCTCCACACCGGCCGCCTCCTGCGTCATCCGTAAATACCAGACCAACGGCGGCATCATTCTCTCCGCCAGCCATAATCCGGGCGGCCCGGACGCGGACTTCGGCATCAAGTTCAACACGCCCAATGGCGGACCGGCGCCGGAGGGCGTCACCGAGGCCATCTTCGCGCGCACCCGCGCGATCAGCGAATACCGGACACTCAGCCGTGATGACATCGACCTCGACAGCATTGGCAGCCTGTCGCTGGGCAACACCCGGGTGGAGATCATCGACCCGGTGGCGGACTACGCCGACCTGATGGAAGAGCTGTTCGATTTCGGGCGTATTCAGCAACTGTTCAAGGCCGGCGACTTCCGCATGCGCTTCGACGCCATGCACGCGATCACCGGTCCCTATGCCACGCGCATTCTTGAAGAACGGCTGGGCGCAGAACCCGGCACCGTGATCAACGGCATCCCGCTAGAAGACTTCGGTGGCGGTCACCCCGATCCCAACCTGGTACACGCACACGAGGTGGTAGCGCTGGCTTCAGGGCCCGGTGCTGTCGATTTTGCCGCCGCCTCCGATGGTGACGGCGACCGCAACATGGTGCTGGGACGCAATTTCTTCGTCACCCCCAGCGACAGCCTCGCTGTGATGGCGGCCAATGCGCGGCACATTAAAGGCTATAGCGATGGCATCCGCGGGGTGGCGCGTTCCATGCCCACCAGCCAGGCGGTCGACCGGGTTGCCGCGGCACTCGGCATTGATTGCTACGAAACACCGACCGGCTGGAAGTTTTTCGGCAACCTGCTGGATGCCGAACGCATCACGCTCTGCGGTGAGGAAAGTTTTGGCACCGGTTCCGATCACGTGAGGGAGAAAGACGGGCGC
>JAOULY010000041.1 GCA_029881775.1 Gammaproteobacteria bacterium | reverse complement strand
ATTCGACCAACATCACGACCAACTCAACCAACATCTCGACCAACACAACCGGTATCGCGACGAACTCGACCAACATCACGACCAACTCAACCAACATCTCGACCAACACAACCGGTATCGCGACGAACTCGACCAACATCACGACCAACACCACGAACATCGCGACGAACTCCACCAACATAGCAACCAACACCACGAACATCGCGAAGAATTCCACACGAATAGATGATCTTGAGGATGAGTCACGCAGCGGCATTGCCGCAGTGGCAGCCATGGCGGCTATTCCTGCCCCCATGAATGGTCGTAAATTCTCGGTCGGCCTCGGCGCAGGCCACTTCAATGGCGAAAGCGCTATTGCAGCCGGGTTCAACGCAAGGCTTACTGACAGTATGACGCTAACTGGCGGTGTGGGTGGTAACGGCGACGAAGTTGCAACCAGTCTGGGTATAGGCTTCAGCTGGTAACGCGGGACAATAATAAATAACCCTGCCATTTCGAGAGTGAAACAGAGCTAAAGGAGGCGAGTAGCACGCCTCCTTTAGCTCATTACCCACAGATAAAGTGACTGCTTGCCTGAAAGCGAAGCTCACAGGACGAACGCTGTATTGCATTGCGGAATCCCTGGGTCAAAGAGCACAGCGAGGATGCTGAATCATTGTCGATACAGCAAATATGATCCTGTTTTGCGTAATCCATGAGGAATAAATATGCTCACAAGACGAATATCAGGAATCCTGTTAGCACTTTACAGCGGTGTTGCTTATAGCGGCGACAGTGGTGACATCTACTTAAGCGACCGCGTTATCCAGCTTGTCAGCATTCCACCTGCCCGGGCCATTATCTATGACACCCCGATTAATGGTGAAAGTTGCACACACAATAATGTGCCAGTGCTGTTATTCGATGAAGAACAAGGCTATTTATTGGGGAAGGAGATGTATTCAACCCTTATAGATGCCAAGCTCGCTGGAAAGAAGGTACAAATTGTCACGAAAGGATGCTGGGGGAAAAAAGACAACTCTTTTCCGGTTATTGTATCCATAGCCTTAAAGAATTAGCCGGGTCTTACCTCGTTTCCATGGATGGTTGAGTCAAGAGCATGGACTTCCCCCGGCAGAATTTCCTGCAGTTATAAGTGAAATATTCTTTGAGAAACCAGGCTTGCTCAATAATGCCCATCCTGAGTGTATACGGCACTCAGTCTGTTTTTCGGAGAAGGCCCCATCCACTGTCTAAAATGAATTGAAAATATCCGGGAAACCATGGGCAGATTCGACGGGTCCTTACTAATCATACGCGCCGGGAATAGTGCTCCAACTCCAATTACAGCAACACCCGCCGCTACCTGACTCTTCTGTTTCGCATGACTGATGGCCGGCCGGGCGGCCGGTTCGAACCCGTCGCGGAGAGCCATTTCCTTTCTTCAGTTTGCGACACCCATCGCCGCCATCGCGTTGATCACGAGACCTGTAGTCACCGGCAGCAGGGCCCTGACACCCGGTAATTGCCGCATCCGGTATTAATCGGGCAGGCGTGTACGCCCGGCAAACAAGCCTCTTGCCATTGCGTGCTCAACGACATGCATCGCCACATCCGCCGCGGTCTTCAGAAACAGGAAGGCAACCAGTGCTACAAGGCTGTCACCGGCGAACCTGTCGCCGGCAACGATCATCAGTTGCATCGGGATAATCCGGATGTAGGGGAAGAACATGATGCTGCCGATATTCGGGACCCTGCCCTTCTCCTGCGACTGGTTGTAGTGATAGGAAAAGCGATGGTTGAAATAAAACGCCAGGACACACACGAACACAGTGAATAAAGGAATGGTTCCTGATGCGCCGACCTCGGTCGCGATAAAGACCATGTAAGCAACATTGAAGAAGCCGTAATGCAGGGCAAAGAAACCGGCAACCTGGCGCTTCGTACCGGGCGTCGCATCCACGGCCTGACCGTTCATCCGGAAGTTCGCGGTGGAAAACTCCTTCAGGTCGAGAATCCGGTGCACATTGAAATAGCCGATCACGAGGCTCTGCCCGCAATAGATCCACATAAGTATATGGACGTCCCATTGCTGGAGCACGGCCAGCACGATGGTCAGCAAATTGGATAACAGCAGGGTCGTGACGGACCGGTCGCTGTAGACTCTGCCTGTGAAGCCAATCGTGCTACTGCTATCCATTGCGTGGCTCCTGTGTCGCCTGCCCGGGGTAACACCAGTGTCATCGGCGGGCTGCAACCAGCCTGAAGCCAGAGGCTGGATATTGGCAGCATCCCTGAAACCGGACATGAAGCCACTCGTCCGTCCCGGACAGCCACTGCATTTTATTTTATTCGGCTTACGATTCTCATCAATCGGCGTCAGATTTACCATGAGACGCGAAGTTCCAACTGCCCCCCGCTACAAAAGCCACGCTTAAATGCCCGATAACAACCGCCATGTAAAATATTCCAGGCCAGGTCATTTCAAGCACACGCCAAAGGTGTTTCAGCAGAGAGAATTGCCCCTTCACATAACCCGGACAAAGACCATTTGAGTTGACTTATATCAAGTCTGGGCATGCTCACCCGTATCACACTATCGACGGCAAGGGTTGTCTTGTGGGCTTATCTAACCACAGGTAATAATTAACAATTGTGAACTGATACAGGGCAGCTTTTTTCTTCAATTACAGCTCGCATTCATCAATAAAACAGGGGGAGCAACAGGAATGAACACGGCAGAGCGGTCTGGATACTGTTTATTCTTCAAGCTGGCAATAGCGTTATTTGCTTATGGCTTCCTTGGACATGCGGCGTTTGCTGAAACAGCACCCGGCGGAGAGATGTCTTCCAAAGACGTGGTATTGCGCGGAGATGCCGACTGCATCAAGTGCCATGACGAGGACCAGGCCTATCCCGTACTGAGAATCGGCAAAACCCGTCACGGAGTAATGGCCGATAACCGCACACCCACCTGCACGAGTTGTCATGGAGAGAGCAAGGAACACATGCGCAAGGGCTCTGACGAGGACCGCCCGCGGCCGGATATCACCTACGGCGACATGAATAATGCAGTTCCCAGGATGGAACGCGTCAACAACGAAATCAAATATCCTGTTTCTCCGGCCTCTGAACGTAACGCCACCTGCCTGACCTGTCACGAGGGCGGCAAGCGCATGTTCTGGGATGGCAGCACCCACTCGAATCGCGATGTCGCCTGCAATAACTGTCACCAGGTACACACCGGCAATGACAGGGTCAAGGACAAGGAGACACAGACCGAATTGTGCTTCAGCTGTCATAAGGAACAGCGTGCGCAGTTCAACAAACCATCACATCACCCGGTGCCGGAAGGTGAAATGGGCTGCTCCGACTGCCACAACCCGCATGGCTCGGCCGGGACCAGTCAACTCGTGAAAGACAGCGTCAACGAGACCTGCTTCCAGTGCCACATGGAAAAGCGCGGACCGTTCGTGCACAACCATCAGCCGGTCACCGAAGACTGCACCATCTGCCACAATCCCCATGGCACTGCCATCGCTACCTTGCTCAAGACCAGGCCACCGTTCCTGTGCCAGCAGTGTCATAGCCACACCAGTCACCCGACCCAGAATGCGGCCCTGCCGGACGATCGTTTCACCAGTAGCCGTGGATTGGGCTCCGTTGGCCGTGGATGTCTGAATTGCCACACCAACATCCATGGCGGCAACAGTATTATGAACCGTGGCACTGCCGGACGTTTCCGTCGCTGAACACAATTGAGAGGGGAACAAGTCATGAAACAACAGAACCAGGTCTTTACCCTCGTCATCCTGCTGGCGACATATGCGCTTAGCGCAACCGCCGAGGACGATCCCGTATCAACGCTGACCACACCGGACAGCAGCGTCTCGATCGGCATCGGTTACATGAACGGTGAACGCGAGCAATTCGGCATCTTCGACAATGTCAGGGACGACGACACCCTGCTACTGCTCGATGCGGATGTGAACAAGCGGGATGATGCCACCGGCACATGGATGACGTTAAGGGCGCGCAACCTTGGCATAGACAGTCGATCCATCGAACTGGGCTACGATCGCCAGGGCGACTGGGGCATTGACCTTGAATACGACGAGATCACACGTTCCGCGCAATACACAGTCAACACCGGCATGACGGGCCTGGGTACCATGACGCAGATACTGCCATTCGATGGCACCGGCTACATTCCCGGTAGTGGCAACAACGTGACCCTGGGTACGGAACGCAAGGGCACCGGCGTGATCCTAAACAAGTTCCTGACACGCAACCTGAACTTCACGGTCGATTTCAAAAACCAGGAAAAGGAAGGCACGCGTCACTGGGGACGCGGTGGGGCACCGGAATTTGTTGCAGAGCCGATTGACAGCACTACCCGGCAGCTGGAGGCCAAACTGGACTATGCCGGTAAGCAGCTCCAGCTGAGCGGAGGCTACTATGCCAGCTGGTATAACAACCGTTACGACGATAATGTGTATACCCTCGGAGAAGCCGGTATTGTATCCTTCACCAGTACGAACGAGCTGTATTACCTTTCGCTGCCGCTGGACAACCAGTCCCAGCAGATTTACCTCAATGGCGGTTATAATTTCGCACCGACCACACGCGGCACCTTCCGGCTATCGTACACCCACGCAACAGCCGACGAGAGACTGTCGACCAATGTGGATCCGAGATACGGGATATCCACTGCCGCACCGGGAAAGCTCGACGGTGAACTCAACACCACCCTGATATTCCTGGGGCTGACATCCCAGCCAATGAAAAACCTGAGCCTGGTAGCCAATTTGCGCTACCACAAGGTGGACGAGCAGACGCCCAGACATCTCATTATCTGTACTACCTGCGATGGCACTACCGACGAAGTTCATGGCACACCGCTGGACTACGAGACCCTGTCTGGCAAACTCGAAGGAACCTACCGCTTGCAGGATGGCTACAGCCTGGTCGGCGGCATCGATCGCCGCCAACAGGATCGCACCGTTCCCTTCGGCAATGACAACGACGGCGATGGCTTCGATAGCGAGCGTTATGTACCGTTCCGCGCAGACCTTGACGAAACCACCTACCGGATACAGCTGCGCAAGTCCATGTCTGCAACTCTTAACGGTTCTCTGGCCTTATCGCACAGTGTTCGCGACGGTTCCAGCTATGCCGATGCAATCCATTCCTTTGACCCGACTGCGGCCACACCCGAACCCCCGGCCATCATCGACCCGCTCAACATCGCGGACCGCAAACGCAACAAGCTGCGTGCCACCGCCGACTGGTCACCCTCGGACCGGACCGACCTGCAGTTCAACTACGAGCTGGCGCGTGACAAATACAGCGGGCACACGTTCGGCCTGCGCAAGGGCAAGGCCCAGGTTTTCTCCCTGGATAGCGCCTTCCGCATGAACCAGGACTGGCAGTCGACGGCCTGGTATTCCTATGACATGAACAGGGCTAAGCAGAACAACTGGCGAGATGCAAATAATAATGCCGGGAGCAATTTCTCGGAAGCATTGTTGTATGACACCCTGACGCACACCGGCAATTCGGTAGGCCTTGGCCTGGAAGGCACGGTGAACACCAGACTCAAGATCGGCGCCGACCTTGAGTGGACGCGTACCCGCAGCGAGTATGACCAGGACATAGTCCCCTCGAATATTCCGGTATCGGGAACCAGCCTTTTCTATCCTGGCACAACAATACCTTTACCCGACATTACGAGCACAGCAACCAGACTGAAGCTGTTTGCCGATTATGGCGTATCGAAGCATTCTGACTTACGCTTCGAACTGATCCACGAACGCTGGAAGACCGATGACTGGACCTGGCAGTTCAGTGACGGTTCACCGTTCATATATACTGGCAGCGGAGACAGTGATGGCACCATGGTCATCCAGGACCCACGTCAACATTCGACCTTCGTCGGTATACGTTATGTCTATAAATTCAGGTAATCGATGGGGCTGTATTTACAGTCACGCGGAGTAATGTCATGAAAAACACCACATCTCTTGTTACATCACTCTGTGCTGGCATCCTGATGATAGTGCTTGCCGCCGCTACTGCATCGGCTGGCACTATTACAGAACTGGTCAGCGACTGCGAGCATTGCCATGATAAAGATGGCGCCAGCAAGGAAGCCGGCATCCCGATCATCGGCGGTTTCTCGGCCCAGTACATCATTAACTCCTTTCAGGCCTACCAGGACGAAGCCAGGCCTTGCAAAGAAGTGAAATACATCAGCGGGCCTGACAAAGGCGAAACGAGTGATATGTGCAAGGCCGTCAAAAATCTTACCGAGGGAGAAATCAGTCAGCTCGCCGATCACTTTGCATCCAGGCCGTTTGTACGGGCCAGCCAGCCCTTCGATGCCGCGTTGGCTGAAAAAGGCAGGAATGTCCACGCACTTCAATGTAATAAATGCCATGAAGACAGCGGTAGTTCGCCGGATGACGATGCCGGCATCCTGGCAGGACAATGGATGCAATACATGGAAGAACAGTATGCGGACTATGCGGCCGGCAAGCGCGATATGCCGAAGAAAATGAAAGTGAAAATGGACAAGTTAAGCGAGGATGATACCAGGGCACTGGTCCACTATTACGGCAGCTTCCAGGGCCCCGGGCAAGACTAGAATGTCAAGCAAGCTGTTCAGGCTGTTACTTAAACCCAGCACCCGCTATTCACTGGGCGCACTCCTGGTTGCAGGCTTTATCGGGGGCATCCTGTTCTGGGGCGCCTTGCACTGGAGCGTCGAGTTAAGCAATTCAGAAGCATTCTGTACCTCCTGTCACGAGATGTCATGGGTATACGAGGAATACAAGGAACAAGCACATTACAGGAATGCCAGCGGTGTGCGCGCCACTTGCTCTGACTGCCACGTGCCCAAAGAATGGGGCCCAAAAATGAAGCGCAAGATCCAGGCGACCTTCAAGGAACTGCCCCGCAAGCTCTCGGGAAAAATAAATACCAGGGAAAAGTTTGAGGCACATCGGCTCGAGCTTGCCGAAAGTGTCTGGGCTACCATGAAGGCGAACGATTCACAGGAATGCCGTAACTGCCACTCTCAGGAAAGCATGGAGCTTGAATCTCAGGACAGTAGTGCACGCAAGAAGCACAGCCTGGAACGCCGTCTTGAAAAAGGCGAAACCTGTATTGATTGTCACAAGGGAATATCACACGAGTTGCCGGAAGGCTACGTGGAACCCTGAAGGTCTTCCAATCGGGAACAGACCACGATTTTCTCTCTGCCGGGTCCGGGTCTTTACACATATCAGGATTCTTGCAATCCCGGGTGATGCGTGTGACAGTGATTGCTACTGTTAATCATCAGGACGCCGGGAGCCATTAACTTTTTCTGCTTACGTCCAGTCGTCCGCCATTTATAGTGATCCTGAGGCCGGAAGTGACTGAGTCAAAATGGTGAGGCGGAAAATGTAACCGGCCCCCTACTCCATAGCCGATGTTCAAATTTCTTAAGAAGTGGCGACAGCAGAGAATTATTTCCAGTAGCACGATATCGCCCGAAAACTGGGAAAACGCGTTTGGCCTCTTGCCGCTACTGGATCATCTGTCTGCAGACGAAAAAAACAGCCTGCGTGATCTTGCAATTTTGCTTCTGCATGAAAAGTCATTCCTGGGTGCGCATGATCTGGTAGTCAGCGAAGAGATGATGCTGCTCATCGCACTGCAGGCCTGCTTGCCGATTCTACATCTCGGCATTGACTGGTACTCGGAGTGGACGACCATAATCGTATACCCGGCCGGCTTCGCACCGGAAAGAACGGTGGTCGACGAATTCGGCCTGGCACATACCACCCGAAGCGAACTCAGCGGTGAGGCATGGCAACGCGGGCCGGTGATCCTGTCATGGAAACATACTGAAAATGCGGGAATTAAGGATGGACACAATGTAGTGATCCATGAATTCGTTCACAAGCTGGACATGCTGAACGGCGCGGCAAACGGTTTTCCACCCATGCACAAAGACATCCGCGCAACATCCTGGTCGGAAATATTCACTGCAGCATTTGCGGACTTTCAACGCAACCCGAAACCGGGACTGGACCGCTATGGCGCCACTGCCCCGGCAGAATTTCTTGCAGTTATGAGTGAGGTATTCTTTGAGAAACCGGACTTGCTCAATAATGCCTATCCAGAAGTGTATACGGCACTCAGTCTGTTTTTCAGACAGGACCCCATCCACTGATCTGAAATGTGAATCAACGGGTTCTGGCTCCGACTTCATTGATTTAACATCGATCTTCATGATCGACGATTATCGTGCATATCCGCGAAGTGCTTGCTGCCTGGAATTATTCGCACCAGCAGGCGCGAACAAAATAAAACAAACGTTCTGCCGGCGTGGACACATAAATTTATGAAAAAAAAGGGGCGACTTTTGCAAGTCACCCCTTTCCTATCCGGCTTTTCTGGCTAAGAAAATAATTTACCGGGCAACAGGTGCTGCAACCGGGAGCTGACCGTAAGGCGCATAGCCGTAAGGTGCGCCATATCCGTAGCCACTGTTGGAGCTGTTGTAACCACGACCCGTGCCACGAGCGTTACCGCGACCACTGAAGTTCATACCGAAGCTACCGTCAACGTCGCCGCTACCATACCCATCAGCAGATCCGTTGTTGTTAAAACCGTTACCGTTATAACCGTTGTAACCGTTGTATCCGACAGGAGCAGCAATCGGAGCCTGTTGGGCAACCGGTGCCTGCTGTGCAACTGGAGCCTGCGGGGCAACCGGTGCTGCCTGCTGGGCAATCGGGGCCTGGCCATAGGGCGCCTGACCGTATGGAGCCTGACCGTATGGAGCCTGACCGTATGGAGCCTGACCGTAAGGCGCATAACCGTAAGGGGCGCCATATCCATAGCCACTGTTGGAGCTATTGTAACCACGACCCGTGCCGCGACCGTTACCGCGTCCGCTGAAGTTCATACCGAAGCTGCCGTCAACGTCGCCGCTGCCGTTGCCATCACCAAATCCGTTACCGCTGTTGTTACCGAAAGGACCAAAATCACCCCATGCAGAAGCAGCACTGGAAGCGATCGCCAGTGTTGCTACAGTAATAATCGTTGTAATTGTTTTCATTGTTACTCTCCAAATAAGTTAAGAAATTCTGTTTAAATGCAATGTGTCTGTGAGGACAGGAGGCATAATATTAGAAAATATTAATATTAGCAAGTTCTTTTTTATTTGAGGCCAGATCGGCGGTCCTGGACCGTCCCGGGGAGCCATTTCCTGTATTCGGCCTGTATTCCTTTTCGGTTTTCATCCACAACGGTCAAAAGCTCGGCTGTCACCGGGACAATGGTGATGAACAGGTGGCCAGCACCCCCTGAATGGCAATAATATGGAAGCCCGCCACCCGCGCCGGTTACCTCGACAGGGAAAAGACCAGACATGAATGACACCCTGCAGGAATCCATCGACCGCCAGCGCCGCATATTGCAGGACTGGCTGTCTGCTCCGCTGGCCCGTATCACGGAAGACTGCCGGCAACGGTGGCCGGACCGATCGTCTCTCGAGGCGCGCCTGATGGAGGGGCTGACCGAACTGCCCTACTGCAAGTACCTCTACCTGCTCGATGAGCGGGCGCACCAGCTTACCGCCAACGCGTCCCGTAACGGCTTGCTGGAAGAACACTACGGCCGCGACCGCAGCGATCGGCCCTACCTTGCCATGGCACTCGGCGGTGCGCCCTTCTCGCTCTCCGATGCCTACATCAGCCGCAACGCCCGGCGCCCCTCACTGACGGCCGTGCAGGCGATTCATGCAGACGACAACCGGCTGCTGGGTTATCTCGGGGCGGACTTCGATCTGCGCGAACTACCCGCCACGCAAGCCCTGAGTACGCAACCAGGCCAATGGATACAACTCAAGGGCGATCCGGCCATTCGCTCCGGCCTGTTTCACCAGGCGCGTGCAACCAGCCCGATGGACGAGCGCATCGACGTGGTGCTGGACCTGCTCGCCGAGTTGATCACGGTCAATGGCATTTTCCACGCCAAGCTGCACTTCTCGAGTTCCCGCGCAACCCTCTGGTCGGTGGATGACCCGTATCGTTTTCGCATTCACGGCATCGAGGAACTCGGCAACCCCGACCTCTGCCTGGCCTACCCCCGCCGGGACTATCCGGTCGACGCCGAGATTCCGCAAGAAGCGGTTAAACGAATACTGCGCTGTTTCCGCGACCTCCGGTTCATGGACGAAACAATTTACCTGCGTTCGGGGATGCTGAATATTTTCAATGGCCTTATCGGGCTGACTTTTTCTTGTGACGGGTCCCACTACATGCCCTGGGATGAATTTCTCGACAAGAACCTGGGATTCTGGCTCGGCACGTCCGACCAGGAAGCCACCCGTTAATCAACTGGAAAAATATAAAAAGGGTACTGACCCCTTTTCACTTTTCACCTTTCACCTTTCACCTTTCACCTTTCACTCAATTTCTTCACTGCCTGGTGCAATAAAATGAAAATCATGATGCGTAACCTGTCCCGGGACACGACGGAAGCGGAACTGCTGGCCTTGTTTAAAGCCT
>JAOULY010000040.1 GCA_029881775.1 Gammaproteobacteria bacterium | reverse complement strand
CAGGCCAACCTGCTGTATCTTGCCGGAGAGAACCCATGAACATGCCCAGTCCTGTAACCTGCCTGGCCAGCTGCCTGTTGGCTGTATTGCTTGCGCCACCGTCTGCCATGGCGGCGGACGATGACGAGAAAAAGATCCTCTACTGGGTCGCACCCATGGACGCGAACTACCGGCGCGACAAGCCGGGTAAATCGCCGATGGGCATGGACCTGGTGCCGGTGTATGCCGACGCAGCCGGCAGCGACGGCGGCATTACGATCGCACCCGAGGTAGTACAAAACCTGGGCGTGCGCACCGCCGTCGCCGAACGTTCCCGCCTGTGGCGCGGGATCGATACCGTCGGCTACGTCGGTTACGACGAATCGAAGGTCAGCCATATTCACCTGCGCACCGAGGGCTGGATTGAAAATCTTGTCGTCGAATCCGAGGGGGAACGCGTGACACAGGGTCAACGCCTGTTCGACCTGTATTCACCGGAACTGGTCAATGCACAGGAAGAATTCGTCCAGGCACTGAAGCTGGGCAACACCGGCCTGGTACGCGCCTCGCGCAGCCGCCTGGACGCGCTCGGCATTCCGGCCGGACAGATAAAACAGCTGGAGAAAGACCGCAAGCCGGCGCAAACGATCCCCGTGTATGCGCCACAGGACGGCGTGGTGGCCGACATGTCGGTGCGCGAAGGCATGTACGTTAAACCGGCAAACAACATCATGAGTCTCGCCGATCTTTCCAGCGTGTGGTTGCTGGCGGAAATTTTCGAGCGCCAGGCCGACTGGGTAGCCGTCGGCCAGCCGGCCGAGGTCAGCCTGGCGTTTCTGCCGGGGCGCACCTGGGAGGGAAGCGTTGAATATATCTATCCCGGTCTCGATCCGAAAACCCGCGCCCTGAAAGCACGACTGCGCTTTGCCAACGAAGGCGAGTCACTGAAGCCGAACATGTATGCCAATGTAAAAATCTTTGGCGGTCCGAAAAATGATGTACTGGTAATCCCGATCGAGGCACTGATCCGTACCGGTCGCGAAGAACGCGTTGTCATAGCAGCCGGTGAAGGTCGCTTTGAATCGCGCATGGTGCGGGCCGGCATGGAAAGCGGTGAATGGGTTGAAATCATTGCAGGCATCGAAGCCGGCGAGAACGTCGTCGTTTCCGGCCAGTTCCTGATCGACTCGGAGGCCAACCTGAAAGCCAGCATGAAGCGCATGCAGGCGCCCGTCAGTCCGGCCGGGGACATGACGAAATGATTACGCACATTATCGACTGGTCACTGCGCAACCGCTTCATGGTTATCCTGCTGACGGTCATCCTGACCGGCTGGGGTATCTACGCCGTAAAAAACACGCCGCTGGACGCCATCCCGGACCTCTCGGATGTGCAGGTCATTATCAAGACGACGTTCCCCGGCCAGGCGCCCCAGGTCGTCGAGGACCAGGTTACCTATCCGCTGACCACCGCGATGCTGTCGGTACCGAAGGCCGTCACGGTTCGCGGTTATTCATTCTTTGGCGATTCCTTTGTCTATATCATTTTCGAGGACGGCACCGATCCCTACTGGGCGCGCTCGCGCGTGCTGGAATACCTCAGCCAGGCGAGCAGCAAACTGCCCGTCAATGCACGCCCGGAACTGGGACCGGACGCAACCGGCGTCGGCTGGGTATATGAATACGCACTGGTCGACCGGACCGGGCAACATGACCTGTCGCAGCTGCGCAGCCTGCAGGACTGGTTCCTGAAGTACGAACTGCAAACGGTACACGGCGTCTCCGAGGTCGCCACCATCGGCGGCATGGTCAAGCAGTACCAGGTGGTAGTGGACCCGGACAGGTTGCGTGCCTTTAACCTGCCGCTGGCAACCATCAGGAACGCCATCATGCGCGGCAACCAGGAGACCGGCGGTTCAGTGATCGAAATGGCCGAGGCCGAGTACATGGTGCGGGCGACCGGTTACGTTGACTCGCTGGATGACCTGCGGAACATCCCGCTCGGCGTGAACGAGCGCGGCACCCCCATCCTGCTGAACGATGTCGCCGAGATACGCATTGGACCCCAGCTGCGCCGCGGCATCGCGGAACTGGACGGCGAAGGCGAGGTTGTCGGCGGCGTGATTGTCATGCGCTTCGGTGAAAATGTCCTGCGCACCATCGATGGCGTCAAGGCAAAGCTGGCGCAACTGGCCAGCGGTCTGCCGGACGGCGTTGAAATCATCGAGACCTACGACCGCTCAGCCCTGATCGAACGTGCCGTCGACACGCTTAAAGGCAAGTTACTGGAAGAATTTATCGTCGTCGCACTGGTCTGCGCACTGTTCCTGTTTCACCTGCGTTCGGCGCTGGTCGTCGTTATCTCGCTCCCCATTGGCATCCTCATTGCGTTCGTTGTCATGGAGCGCATGGGTATCAATGCGAACATCATGTCGCTCGGCGGCATCGCGATTGCCATCGGTACAATGGTCGATGCGGCCATCGTCATGATCGAAAACGTGCACAAGCACCTGGAGAAAACCCCACCCAGCGAAGACAACCGCTGGCAGATAATTCGCCAGGCCGCCAGTGAAGTCGGTCCGCCACTGTTCTTCTCGCTACTGATCATCACCCTCAGTTTCCTGCCGGTGTTTACCCTGGAAGCGCAGGAAGGACGCCTGTTCGCCCCGCTGGCCTTTACCAAGACCTTTGCCATGGCGGGCGCGGCCATCCTGTCCATTACGCTGGTGCCGGTATTGATGGGTTATTTCATCCGCGGGCACATTACCCCGGAGAAAAAGAATCCAGTCAACCGCATCCTGGTGGCCGGTTACCGGCCACTCATCCAGCTGGTATTGAAGTCACCCAAAATGGTGCTGGTCATTGCCGTGTTGATTGTTGTAGTCGGTCTCTGGCCACTGTCACAACTGGGTTCTGAATTCATGCCGGACCTCGACGAGGGTGACCTGCTGTACATGCCAAGCGCCTTCCCGGCCATTTCCATCGGCAAGGCACAGGAACTGTTGCAACAGACGGACAAGCTCATCATGACAGTGCCGGAGGTCAAACGTGTATTCGGCAAGATCGGGCGCGCCGAGACGGCCACCGACCCGGCGCCGTTAACCATGATCGAGACCACCATACAGCTGAAGCCACGTGACGAGTGGCGAGCGGGCATGACGCTGGACAAGCTCAAGCAGGAACTGGACAGCCGCGTGCAGTTTCCCGGCCTGACCAATGCCTGGGTAATGCCGATCAAGAACCGCATCGATATGCTGGCCACCGGCATCAAGACGCCGGTCGGTATCAAGGTGGCCGGTCCCAGCCTTACCGAAATCCAGGCGATCGGCAAACGCATCGAGGAGGTGCTCAAGCCGGTAGCCGGCACCGCGTCTGTTTATTCGGAACGGGTAGCCAGCGGACGTTACGTGACGGTTGATATCAACCGTCAGGCCGCCGCCCGCTTTGCACTCAATATCGCGGATGTGCAGGAGGTCGTGAGCACCGCGCTCGGCGGCATGCGCGTGGCACAAACGGTCGAGGGACTGGAACGTTACCCGATCAACATCCGCTACCCGCGCGATGTACGTGACTCGCTGGAGAAACTGCGCAACCTGCCCATCGTGACGCCGACCGGCGCGCGCATCCCGCTGGCCGAGGTGGCCGATATCCGCATCGATCCCGGTCCCGGACTCATCAAGACAGAAAACGCGCGGCTGAACGGCTGGATTTATGTCGACATCGAGGGGCGCGATATCGGTTCCTATGTCATCGAGGCGCAGCGGATCGTCAGTGAACAGGTCAACCTGCCGGCCGGCTACTCGATTGCCTGGTCAGGCCAGTACGAGTACATGGTGCGCGCCAAGGAACGCCTTGCAGTCCTTGTGCCGGTTACGCTGGTCGTCATCGTCCTGCTGCTGTACCTGAACTTCCGCAAGCTGTCCGAGGTGCTGATCATCATGGGCACGCTGCCGCTCGCCTCCGTGGGCGGTTTCTGGCTGTTGTACCTGCTGGGTTACAACCTCTCGGTCGCCGTCGGCGTCGGCTTCATTGCACTGTCCGGCGTCGCCGTCGAGATCGGCGTGATCATGCTGGTCTACCTGAACCAGGCCCTGCAACGCCAGCATGATGCCGCAGTGCAGGCACAGCGCAGGCTGACAGCGGAAGACATTCGCAACGCGGTAATTGAAGGCGCCCTGTTGCGGGTCAGGCCCATCATAATGACGGTCACGGCCACTATTGCCGGACTGCTGCCCATTATGCTTGGCGGTGGCACGGGTTCCGAGGTCATGCGACGTATCGCGGCACCCATGGTCGGCGGCATGATCAGTGCTACATTATTAACATTGGTGGTCATTCCCGCCGTCTTCCTGCTGTGGAAGCGGCACGCGATCGGAAGCAACCATGATGACTGATGATAGGCACAACGATGAACTGCATGACCCTGTCTGCGGCATGTCGGTAACACCGGCCAGTGAACATCACTACGCCTGGAACAATACCGATTACTATTTCTGCTGTAGCGGTTGCCGGGAAAAATTCGCCGCCGACCCCGGGCACTACCTGCAACCCCCGCAAGCGGCGCCCGCCGCGGCCGGCACAGAAAACCTCGTTCACATCTGCCCCATGTGTCCCGGGGTCCGGCAAACCGGACCGGGCGCCTGCCCGCGCTGCGGCATGGCGCTGGAACCCGAAGTCATACAGGGCCCGGTAACACGCACGCAATACACCTGCCCCATGCACCCGGAAATTGTGCAGGACGAACCGGGCAGTTGTCCGAAATGCGGCATGGCGCTGGAACCACGCACCATCGCCGTTGAAGAAAAGAATGACGAGTTGATCGACATGAGCCGGCGCTTCTGGATCAGCCTGGTACTGGCCGTGCCGGTTTTTATCCTGGCGATGCTGGCAGACATGATGCCCGGCTGGTTACCGTCCGGCCTGTCAATGCGTAGCGTCCAGTGGATCGAGTTTGCACTGGCCACCCCGGTGGTGCTGTGGGGCGGCTGGCCGTTCCTGGTGCGTGGCGTGAATTCGGTCAGGACGTGGAACCTGAACATGTTCACCCTGATCGGGCTGGGCGTCTCGGTTGCCTGGCTCTACAGCGTAATCGCCCTGCTGTTGCCCGCTATATTCCCGCCACTCATGCGGCACGCGGACGGTACTGTACCGGTGTACTTCGAAGCCGCTGCCGTCATCGTTACGCTGGTGTTGCTCGGCCAGGTACTGGAACTGCGTGCGCGCAGCCGCACCGGCGCCGCCATACGGCTGCTGCTCGGCCTGGCGCCCAACAGCGCCAGGATTGTGCGCGATGACGGTAGCGAGGAAGACATACCACTGGAGCATGTGCAGGCCGGCGACATCTTACGTATACGCCCCGGCGAGAAAGTGCCGGTGGATGGCGTAGTCACCTTCGGCAACAGCTCGGTGGATGAATCCATGGTGACCGGCGAATCCGTCCCGGTGGAAAAAGTCGTCGGCGAAAAACTGATCGGTGCGACCGTCAACGGCACCGGTAGCCTGCTGATGCGCGCCGAACGCGTCGGCAGTGACACCCTGCTGGCGCAGATCGTGCGCATGGTCAGCGAGGCACAGCGCTCGCGCGCGCCCATACAGAAACTGGCGGACGTCGTCGCCGGCTACTTCGTACCGTCCGTGGTGGCCGTCGCCGTGATCGCGTTTATCGCCTGGGGCCTGTGGGGTCCCGAGCCGCGGCTGGCGCACGCCGTCATCAATGCGGTGGCCGTGCTGATCATCGCCTGCCCCTGTGCGCTGGGACTGGCCACGCCCATGTCGATCATGGTCGGCACCGGCAGGGGTGCGTCCCTTGGTGTGCTGATCAGGAACGCCGAGGCGCTGGAGATCATGGAGAAGGTCGATACCCTCGTCATCGACAAGACCGGCACACTGACCGAAGGCCGGCCCCGGCTGGTCGCGGTGCATGCCGGCAACGGCTTTGCTGAAGACGAGGTGCTGCAACTGGCAGCCACGCTCGAACATGCCAGCGAGCATCCGCTGGCCGCGGCCATCGTGGCGGGCGCACAGGCACGCGGCATGACCCCGGGCCGGACGGATGATTTCGCCTCCGTGACCGGCAAGGGCGTGACCGGCACGGTCACTGGACGCAGCGTCGCACTGGGTAATGCCAGCTTGCTTGAAACGCTGGGTATCGAACCGGGCCAGCTGTCGCAACAGGCAGAGTCCGGACGCGCAGAGGGGCAGACCGTCATGTTCGTGGCTATCGACAACAAGATAGCCGGGCTGGTCAGTGTCGCTGATCCGATCAAGGATTCTACCTTCGACGCCATCCGTGATTTGCATGCAGAGGGGGTCAGTGTCGTGATGCTGACCGGTGACAGCCACACGACCGCACAGGCGGTTGCCGACAAACTGCACATCGACCGGGTGGAAGCGGATGTCCTGCCTGATCAGAAAGCGGATATCGTCAGAAAGCTGCAGGAAGACGGACACGTGGTCGCCATGGCCGGTGACGGCATCAATGACGCCCCGGCGCTGGCGCAGTCGCATGTCGGTATCGCCATGGGCACCGGCACGGATGTGGCCATGGAAAGTGCCGGTGTGACACTGGTCAAGGGTGACCTGCGCGGGATCGTGCGCGCACGCCGGCTGAGCCGCGCGGTCATGCGCAATATACGCGAGAACCTGTTCTTCGCCTTTATCTACAACTCGCTGGGGGTACCGGTGGCGGCCGGCCTGCTGTATCCCGTTTTCGGCCTGCTGCTGTCACCGATGCTGGCGGCGGCGGCCATGAGTTTCAGCTCGGTATCCGTAATCACCAATTCGCTGCGACTGCGTCGCACTAAAATATAAGGGGACTTCTGATTTGTCGTCATTGCAAGCGTAGCGCGGCAATCCCCGACCATGGAATCAACCGGTTGGAGATTGCCGCGTCACTGCGTTCCTCGCAATGACGGCGTAACAATCAGGGCCGCTTTTTCAACTGCTGCACAATCATCAGCAGGCTGGACACTATGATGACTGCGCCGGCAATCACCAGCCACTGTTTCAGACTGCCGTAAAATTCACCCCGAATAAGCGGATGATCAGCCGGCAGTACGCCGAGCAGTAAAATCGTAATGCCGGTAAGCAGGATACCGTCAGGCAGTGACTTGCCGGCAATCACAATAAAGGCGAGCGTTTGCAGCAACAGCGCAGCGATGATTGCCAGGGTCGGATCCGGCACCAGGAAAAAACAGGCGATTGCCAGTGCCGATATCGTGTAGGCGTACTTACGCAAAGCGTTTATCATTAAATATACCAGCCGGGTACAATTCACACGCCAGAAAGGATATCGCAACCTGCCATGGTTGCAACATAAGGATAAAACGTATTGGAACAGCTTCGCAGCTTCCTTGGCACACTGACATCCAGCATTCGTGACCTGCTGCCAATCGTGCTGGTGGTCGCCTTTTTCCAGCTGCTTGTTATCCAGCAACCATTTCCGGACCTGGCCCGTGTGCTGACCGGTTGCCTGCTCGTGGTACTCGGGCTGACGTTCTTCATTCGTGGCCTGGAACAGGGCCTGTTCCCGATCGGCGAAGCCATGGCCTATGCCTTTGCGCGCAAGGCCAGCCTGCCCTGGCTGTTGCTGTTTGCCTTCGCCCTCGGTTTCGGCACCACTATCGCGGAACCGGCATTGACGGCAGTGGCGGCCGAGGCGGCGCGGATTGCGGCCAATGGCGGCGCCATTGCCAATAATGACGACAGCATGGCGAATTACGCACTCGGCCTGCGGATAACCGTTGCCCTGTCTGTCGGGTTCGCCATCCTGACCGGCGTTTACCGCATCGTGCGCGGCTGGCCGATCCAGTACCTGATCATCACCGGTTATATCGGCGTGGTCATCATGACAGTCTTTGCGCCACCGGAAATTATCGGCATTGCCTATGATTCCGGCGGCGTCACCACATCCACTGTCACCGTGCCACTGGTTACCGCGCTGGGCGTGGGACTGGCCGAAAGTATCAAGGGGCGCAACCCGATGATCGACGGATTCGGCCTGATTGCCTTCGCTTCGCTGACACCGATGATCTTCGTCATGGCATACGGGATGATTGTCTGATGGAACTGATCAGGCACCTGTTCAGCACCGGGCTGTCGACCATCGCCGACGTGCTACCGATTGCCGCGATCATCTTCGGCTTCCAGCTGTTCGTGCTGCGCGAGCGCATTCCCAACCTGAAAAGCGTCCTCACCGGCTTTGTCTACGTGCTGATCGGCCTGACCCTGTTCCTGGTCGGCCTGGAGGAAGCGCTGTTTCCGGCCGGCAAACTGATGGCGCAACAATTAACCGACCCGGAATTCATTCGCGGATCCGTGGCAGCAGTGGGCGATGCCCTGCGATGGCAGGACTATGCCTGGGTGTACCTGTTTGCAGCCGCCATCGGTTTTTCCACGACGATTGCGGAACCGTCGCTGATTGCCGTGGCCATCAAGGCCAACCAGGTCTCCGGCGGTGCTATCAGTGTGTGGGGCTTGCGTATTGCCGTCGCCATCGGTGTTGCACTGGGTATCGCGCTCGGCGCCTACCGCATTGTCAGCGGCACCCCCCTGCACTATTACATTATCGCCGGCTATATCGTCGTGGTCGTGCAGACCCTGTTCGCACCGCGCATGATCATTGCGCTGGCCTATGACTCCGGCGGCGTCACCACGTCCACTGTCACGGTCCCGCTGGTCGCCGCACTCGGGCTGGGGCTTGCCAGCACCATACCCGGCCGCAGTGCCCTGCTGGACGGTTTTGGCCTGATCGCCTTTGCCAGCCTGTTTCCGATCATGTCTGTCATCGCCTATGCACAGCTGGGCGAATGGTGGATGAAGCAGCAAATTCAGCAAGCGAAAAATGAACATACAGACAAGCAGGATTAACAGTTTCTTATGAGAGGTACACAGTCATGCACTTCAAATTGATCATTGTACTGGTCAGTGATGCTAAAACAGACGACATCATGGATGCTGCACGCGATGCAGGCGCCACCGGTGCGACCGTCCTGAACCAGGTACGCGGCGAGGGAATGACGGCCACGAAAACATTCCTCGGCCTCAACCTTGAGTCCCAGCGCGACATGCTGATGTTTCTGGTCGAGGAACACCTGTGCCGCGATATCCTGGAATCTATCGAGAAGATCGGCGAGTTCGACAAGAACCCTGGATCAGGTATCGCCTTCCAGATCGATGTCGAGGATGCGGTCGGCGTCAGCCGCCAGGTTAACAAGCTCAGCGCCATTGTGGAGGACAAGTTATGAATGAAAGCAAGGTAGTACGTGTCAAGGATGTCATGACCGGCAATTACCAGATGGTCGATGGCATGATGATGGTCAGTGACGCACTCGATGTCATGAAGCAGTCAGGCGATGTAGTACTGATCATTAATAAAAGGCATGACGATGATGAATACGGCATCGTGCTGTTGACTGACATTGCGCGCGAGGTGCTTGCCGTTAATCGCTCGCCGGAGCGGGTTAATATTTACGAAATCATGTCAAAACCCGTCGTTGCAGTCGACCCGGAAATGGATATTCGCTATTGCGCACGCCTGTTCAGCAAGCTGGGTTTCTCGCGTGCGCCGGTTATTCATAACGGCAAGCTGCTTGGCGTTGTCGGCTATGCAGATCTTTTGCTAAAAGGCCTGTGCGACTGATAAAAACCATTAAACATCGAGCAGACTCAACACCTGCTTGATGATTTTGTTCAGCGATGCGCGACTGAAATGCGCCTGAAAACCGGGGTCAGATCCCGGTTTTAACTAATATTCGAGATAACCGGGATCTGCCCCCGGTTTTCTGACCACATTGTAAAATGAGGCATGCCCATACGCTTTCTGAATGCCGGGCAATTGGCGCTGCTTGTCGGCTTGCTGCCGATTGTCGCTATCAACCTGTCGTACGTGATTGCCGCGGCAACCGGCTCGGTGCCGGCCTGCATCCCTTACATCGACGGCTGCACATCGATCAGCGCAACGGGACGGCAGCCACCGGCATCCTGGCTGTTCAAGCCCGCACTGTATGTCTCCGCGCTGGCGATGGGCGTGTTCTGGCTGCACGCCGACCGCTGGCTGACAGCGCTCGGCGAACCGTCACGCCGCTATCGGCTGGCATTTGTGTGGGTAGGCATGATCGGCGCGCTGGCGCTGGTGATCTATGTCTATAACCTCGGCATCGCCGGCGACATGTACAAGCTGATGCGGCGCTACGGCATCAACGTCTATTTCGGCTTTACCTACCTCGCCCAGCTGCTGCTGGCGAACCGCCTGTACCGGCTGGCGGAGTCGGCCGGCGACAGCACACTGTTCGCTATCGCACGCGCCATGATCGGCCTGTGCCTGCTGTTACTGATTATCGGCCTGTACAGCATCCCCGCGCGCTACTTTATTGCCGACCATACTGTCATGGAGCGGGTACTGGAATGGAATTTCGCCCTGCTGATGCACGGGTGGTTTTTTCTTGCCTGGCTGGGCTGGAAACATAACAGGGCGTAAGAATGGACAGGTAAAGATTTTAAAACCGGCGTCGGTTTTTTATTCGTCAATTAATCGTTTTATCAATCGAGTCTGAACCCATTGATCTATTACTCCCTCTCCTTTATGCCCGTTCTTTGGG
>JAOULY010000373.1 GCA_029881775.1 Gammaproteobacteria bacterium | reverse complement strand
ACGGCTTGGCGCTGGGGGGCATCCGTGAAGACCTGGCGCGTTCGGATACGGTCGAGGAGGTCATGAAAGACTTCTACGATATATCCCATGCAGGTTTCGTGACGCAGGCGCCGAACGAGGAAGACGAGACGGCTTATGTCGAGATCGTCGAGTACCTGCGCATGAGTGTGCTGTTGCTGTACCAGGAATTGCAGGCCGTACCGGCCTCGTCAAGATTGCAGTAGCCGGGGTCTGTCTATGATAAGTCAAGCCGAGTTCAGCCGTCGTCGCAAGCAGTTAATGCGCATGATGGGCAAGGATTCCATCGCGATCATTCCGACCACGTCCGAACAGGTGCGGAACCGTGACGCCGAGTATCCGTTCCGCGCCGACAGTGATTTCTACTACCTGACCGGCTTCAATGAGCCGGATGCCGTGGCGGTATTGATCCCGGGACGCAAGCACGGCGAATACCTGCTGTTCTGTCGCGAACGCGATCCCACCATGGAAACCTGGAACGGCCCGCGGGCCGGTACCGGGGGCGCGGTTGCGGAGTTTGGCGCCGATGACGCGTTCCCGATTGCCGATATTGATGAAATCCTGCCGGGCCTGATGGAAGACCGTGAGCAGGTGTTCTATACCATGGGTGCGCGCCCGGAGTTCGACAAGAGTGTCATGGAGTGGGTCAACCGCATTCGCCAGGGCAGTCGTCGCGGCGCCCGCACGCCGGACAAGTTTATCGCTCTGGAGCACCTGTTGCATGACATGCGGCTGTACAAGAACCGCGCCGAGATCAGGGCCATGCGCAAGGCGGCGAAGGTTGCCTGCAGCGCCCACCGGCGCGCCATGCAGGCCTGCAGGCCCGGTATGCACGAGTATGAAATCGAGGCGGAATTGCTGCATGAATTTCACCGTGCCGGGATGGTGCCGGCCTACCAGAGTATCGTCGGCGGCGGCAAAAACAGCTGCATACTCCACTACACGCGTAACCGTGACCGGCTTGAAGACGGTGACCTGCTGCTGATTGACGCCGGCGCCGAGTATGACTGTTATGCCTCCGATGTGACGCGGACATTCCCGGTCAGCGGGCGTTTCACGGCAGCACAGAAGGCGCTGTACGAGGTGGTGCTGGCCGCACAGGCGGCAGCGATCAAGCAGGTGCGCGCAGGCAATCACTGGAACGCACCGCATGTCGCGGCGGTCAGGACGTTGACGCGTGGCCTGGTCAAGCTCGGTCTTCTGAAAGGCCGGCCCGCCGAACTGATCAGGAAAGAGGCCTATCACCGTTTCTATATGCACCGTACCGGCCACTGGCTGGGCATGGATGTGCATGACGTGGGGGATTACAAGGTCGGTGGCGAATGGCGTGTGCTGGAGCCGGGTATGGTCCTGACCGTCGAACCGGGTTTGTATATCCCGGCCGGTAGTCGCGGTGTGGCGCGGAAGTGGTGGAACACCGGTATTCGCATCGAGGACGATGTGCTGGTTACCCGTGACGGGCCGGAAGTGCTGACCGAGGCGGCGCCCAGGACCGTGGCGGAAATTGAGGCATTGATGGCGGTCGCGTAAGCCCGCCGGATTGCATAAGCCATGCAGCAGTACGATGTAATCATCAGCGGGGGTGGCATGGTCGGTTCCCTGCTTGCCTGCGCCCTGTCGGGGCACGGGATGAAAATTGCCGTCATTGAATCCGTTCGCCGCGAAACCCGCGAGCAAGCGGGTTACGACGAGCGTGCCATTGCGCTGGCCTGGGGCACGCGCTGTATTTTTGCGGGGCTGGGTTTGTGGGAGCAACTCGAGCGCTCGGCGACCGCGATCCACAGCATTCATGTCTCGGACCGCGGACGGCCCGGCATGGTGCGCATGGACCGGGAGTCGGAAGGCCTGCCGGCCATCGGTTACGTGGTGCCCGCGCGCGTCATTGCGTCGGTGCTGGATGCCGCGGTTGCGCAACTGGATGATGTAGACATCTATAACCCGGCCTTGCTTGATTCTGCGACGCGTACCGAAGAACAGGTCAATGTCGTGGTGCGCCAGGGCGATACAAGCGTTGAACTGCAGGCGGCACTGCTGGTGGGCGCCGACGGTGCGGATTCGCTGCTGCGCAAGCAGGCCGGAATCGGCAGCCGTGAAACGGATTACCGGCAAACGGCGATCGTGACCAACGTGACGCCGCAGCTGGCGCATGAAAATATTGCCTACGAACGCTTTACCCCGGACGGCCCCATCGCGTTGTTGCCGATGAGCGAGCAGCGTTGCGGCGTGGTGCTGACGGTTCCGTCCGCGCAGGCAGATGCGGTGATGGCGCTGGATGACCGGGCTTTCCTCGATGAATTGCAGGCGCGCTTTGGTCAGCGCCTCGGCCGCCTGCAGCGCGTCGGTCTGCGCCAGGCCTGGCCGTTGCGGCTGGTCAGTGCGACGGCCTCTGTCGCCGAACGACTGGTACTGGTGGGGAATGCGGTGCATACGCTGCACCCGGTGGCCGGCCAGGGATTCAACCTCGGCGCGCGCGATAGCGCGGTGCTGGCCGAGGTGCTGGTGGATGCGCATCGCGCCGGTATCGACCCGGGCGGGGCCGAAGTGGTGTCGCGTTACGGTGACTGGCGCTACCGTGACCACCGGAACGTGACCCTGTTTACGGATGGACTGGTACGCCTGTTTGCCGTGTCGTTACCGGCATTCGGTATGCTGCGCAGTGCGGGCATGCTCGCGCTGGACATGTTGCCGCCGGCGCGTCGGCTGCTGACGCGTCTGACCATGGGCCGGTCGGAGCGTACGCCACGACTGGCGCGCG
>JAOULY010000372.1 GCA_029881775.1 Gammaproteobacteria bacterium | reverse complement strand
GCGCCGGGCATGTCAATATCCTGCTGTCGAACAATGTTGAAGGTAATGTCTCCGTCAACCTGTATGACATGGATATCGACCGGGCGATTCGCTCCATCGCAACCTCGGCCGGTTTTGCGGTTGAGCGCCGCAACGGCAATTACTTCATTGTTGATCGGGATGAGGCGGGCAAGTCCGCACCGGGCGGGCCGACTTCGGTGCGCACCTACAAGGTGCAGTATTCCGATACCGAAACGGTGGCGAATGTCATCAAGAACCACCTGTCCACCTATGGGCAGGTGACGACATTGCCGGAACGCCGTCTGCTGGTGATCGAAGATACGCCGTACTTTCATGGCAAGGTCAAGTCGCTGCTGGAGAAGCTCGATCGTGAACCGAAGCAGATCATGATCGAGGCGCGCATCCTCGAGGTGGGTCTCAAGGACAGCGAATCCTTCGGTCTCGACTGGGGTGCGATATTCGAATCGGGTGATATATCGGTCGGTACGCAGGGGCTGGGTTCGCCGGGTTCACCCGGCCTGTTCTTCGACATGGTCAAGCCGGATGTCACGCTGGTGCTGGATGCGCTGCGCAAGCGTGACCGCCTGCGTACCCTGTCGACGCCCAAGCTGCTGGCGCTGGAAGGGCAGGAGGCCGAAACAATCATCGGTGACCGTCTCGGCTACAATGTGACGACGACGATCGACAGCGTCACGACCACCTCCACCGAGTTCCTCGAGTCCGGTGTTATTCTCAGGGTGAAGCCATCTGTTGACGATCAGAACCGCATCTTCCTCGAAATCCACCCCGAGGTCAGTACCGGTTCGGTATCGCAGGACGGTGTGCCGAACCAGTCAACCACCGAAGTGACCACCTCCATGCTGGTGGATAGCGGACAAACGGTATTTATCGGCGGGCTTATCAAGCGCACCTCGGAGCAGATCCGCGACGGTGTGCCGGTGCTCGGGGATCTGCCGGTAATCGGGGCATTGTTTTCCAACCGTTCGCTCAGTAGCGTGAATACCGAGCTGGTGGTGCTGATCACGCCCTATATTGTCGACAACGACAAGGTGCCCCTCGACGGCGGCAAGCTGGAGCGGGTCAACCAGGTGGCAGCCGAACTGGAAGAACAGCCGCGTGACATCGAGGAGGCCCTCGACAAGCTCGACTATTTCGAGGACATGCTGGCCATTGACGTCGACGAGTTGTAGTTAACTGTTCGACCGAAACGACCGTCATTGCGAGCGTAGCGTGGCAATCCTGGTTTATTTCGTCATTGCGAGGAACGAAGTGACGCGGCAATCTTTATGCCATTGAATCCGGGTTACAGGATTGCCACGCTACGCTCGCAATGACGAAATAAACCAGGATTGCCGGACATTACCGAATGTCATCCAGTGCAGCAAGAATATCGTCCGGCTCCATCCGCCTGGTGTAATCCTTGTCGATAAACGCGGCACGCACCACGCCGTTGGTGTCGATAATATAGGTGGCAGGTACCGGCAGTTCCCAGCTGTCGTCGCCGTTGCAGGCCGGCACATCGAAGCCCCATTCGAGGTACAGCGGGCGCATCTCTTCGTATACCGTGAACAGCAGGCCGTAGTCGCGGGCCGTGCGGTTGCCCTGGTCGCTCAGCACTTCGAACTCCAGGCTGTACTTCTCGGCGGTGGTGAGTGAATTATCCGGTTTCTCGGGTGATACGCCGATCAGGTTGGCGCCGCGCGCGCGGATCTCCGGCAGGATACGCTGCAGGGCCTGCAACTCCAGGCTGCAGAACGGACACCAGCCGCCGCGGTAGAAGCTCAGTACCACCGGCCCGTCGTTCAGCATGTCGTAAAGTGAAACCAGGGTGCCGGTGGCATTGGGTAATTTGAAGTTCGGCGCGATTTCACCCACGGTCTTTGCGCCCTCGGCCACGTGCGAGGCAGCCAGTTTTTCAAAGCTGCCGCCGACCACGGCCGCGGTGTCCGGTGGCAACTGGCTCATGAAGGCGGCAACAGTCTGTGCAATCTGTTCATTAAGTGCGGGTGTCTTGCTCATGGTGTATCTCCGGGTCAGCCGGCCTCGATGGCGAGTTGTATGGCGCGTTTGCCGAGGTCGCGTATGAGTGTCGCGTCATTGCGTGTTTTTGCGTACAGGATCAGGCCCTCGGCATAGGCGAAGATCGCACGGGCGGCCGCGTGTGTATCCATGCGCGGCAAGTCGCCCTGCTCGACAGCATCCTGCAGGGTCTGGTCAATGGCTGTCTCGGCAAGGCGGAACAGGGTGTCGATCTTGTCGCGCATGCCGCTGTCGACACTGCCGAGTTCGCCAGCCAGGTTGCCGAACGGGCAGCCCTGCACGTGGCCGGTCGTGTCCTTGACCTGCTGGTGATAGTTATAAACGGCCGTGAAGAAGCGCTCGATGCGAGCCAGCGGGGCGATATCGGCGCTGAAGGCATGCTCGAAGATGCTGCGGCTGAAATATTCGGCCATGTCATCCACGGCAGCCAGCGCCAGTTCGCGCTTGCTGTCGAAGAAATGGTAGAAACTGCCTTTTTGCACGCCGGCCTGGCCGCAGATCTCCTGCACGCCGACCGCGTGGTAGCTGCTGGCCGCGATCAGGTTGCGCGCGGTGTCGACCAGGCGCTGGCGGGTATCGGCTGCGGTGTCCATTCAAGCAGTCTACTAGACCGATCGGTCAAGTCAAGCGCCTGCCGCCTGGGTGTCATCTAATTCATTGAGTTATAAATAATAAGACTGTACAGCCGACATAATGACTATGATAATCGCTAGCAGGCAATCGAAGAGGACGGGGCA
>JAOULY010000371.1 GCA_029881775.1 Gammaproteobacteria bacterium | reverse complement strand
GGATGCCGGGGGGCATAAAAGTCCGCATGACGGGCTGCGCGCGCACGCGCGCGAG
Organism: Gammaproteobacteria bacterium; assembly: GCA_029881775.1. Taxonomy (GTDB): domain Bacteria; phylum Pseudomonadota; class Gammaproteobacteria; order UBA9214; family UBA9214; genus UBA9214. The sequence goes on along the minus strand of JAOULY010000371.1, from coordinate 2,728 downwards.
TATAACTACGTCCTGTGTATTTCCGGCGAAGAGCTCGCGGTATTGGAAAAATACCGGGAACAGCTTATTGCGGGGACCGGCAGTTTCGCCGAAATTTTCTACAATTACCTGTTCGACAATCCCGATATTGCTGATGTCCTGTCTGCATTCGAGCGTGACGGGGGAGACGTTGGCCAGTATGCGCGCGCAGAATTGACCAACATCCTGGCCAGTGTCGTATCGGGTGCCGATACGCAGCGGGAACGGCACCTGCTTGATGCCGGTCGCCGGCACCGGCAGCACGGTTTCAGGCCGGTCTGGCTGATCGGCGCCTACAACCTGCTTATCGATTATTTGCACAGCATGCTGGTCAGGCTGGATGTTCGTGCCGCTGAACGCCCGGTACTCGACAGCATGCTCACGCGGCTGCTGCTGCGCGAGATGGGCATCATGCTGGAAGGATACTGGTTGCAGGTACATAGCGAGGATGGTCGCGAGCTTGAGCATATTGCCGGCCGGCTTGGACAGGTAGAGGATCTGCTTGCAGGGTTGCCGCACCTGGTATGGAGCGTCGATGTCAATGCCAACAAGGTGGTGTATGCAAATTACCCCTTGCATATGCTCTACGAGGAGGAGATATCGTCACCCTTGCCCTGTCTTGGCGATACGCACACTGATGACCGGCAGTTGCTGCAGGCCTGCTGGCAACAGGCTGTCAGCGGCAAACGCGCCAGCGTCGATGTCAGGATGAGGCTGGCCGGTAACGATGAACACTGGTATCGCGTGTCTCTCTACCCTGATGCGCGCTCCTCCGTCAAGCCTTGCAGGGTTCATTGCATGCTGGAAGACGTACAGAGCGAAGTCAGTGAGCGCGAACAACTACAGACATTGTCAACAACAGACCGGTTGACCCGGTTGCCAAACCGGGCCACGTGGGCGGATCACCTGGCCATGGCGCTTGCAGCATCGAGGCGTACCCCCGGATCACAGATGGTTGTCATATCGCTGGATATCAACCAGTTCAAAATGTACAACGACACGCTGGGCAGGGATGCTGGCGATACCCTGCTGACCGATATAGCGGCGCGTCTGCGCTCCATCGTGCGGGAGTCCGATTCACTTGCGCGTATGGGTGGTGACCGCTTCGGGATCCTGATGCACCCGGTGATTAACGCGCGTGAAGCGGCGGAAAGAATCACCACTGAAATAATGGACAAGTTCGATATCCCGTTTGTGTATCAAGGTAAGCAACTGTGCGTCAGCCTGACGCTCGGGATTGCCTGTTTTCCCGGTGACGGCAACAGCGGGGACGGGCTGCTGTCCAACGCAGAAAGCGCGATGCAGCGTGCGAAACGGAATAGCCTGCCATATCAGTATTTCGATCCGGTAAACGATGTCAGCCATGCGCAGCAGCTGCATTACTCAGGCCAGATCCGTTCAGCGCTTGATAACGATGAATTCGAGCTGCTTTATCAGCCGCAGGTATGTCTGGAAACGTCGCGCATTACCGGCGCCGAAGCGCTGCTGCGGTGGGAACACCCGGTTGAGGGGACGGTGATGCCGCAACGGATCATCCCGGTCGCAGAGCAGCTCGGGATGATCGCGCCGATTACGGACTGGGTGCTGGTGACTGCGCTTCGGCAGTGTCGTCAATGGTCATTCAGTGGGTCAGCCATCCCTGTATCAGTGAATGTTTCCGCCCGGTCCTTCCAGAACCCGCGCTTACTTGAAAAGATCAAATGGGCCTTGCGCGAAGCCTGTGTGGATGGTGACCAGCTGGTTATAGAGATTACCGAGGCGACATTGATGCAGGACACCGACCACGCCAGGGAATTGCTGGTCAGTCTCAATGACGCCGGTGTCACTATCGCCATTGATGATTTCGGCACCGGTTATTCGTCGCTGTCCTATTTGAAGCGCTTGCCGATCAATACCCTGAAGATCGACCAGTCGTTTGTTACCGATGTTGCATTTGATCAGCAGGATGTCGCGATCGTGCGTTCGATTATCGACCTTGGCCACAATCTCGGATACAAGGTAGTTGCCGAAGGTGTTGAGAATCGCATGACCCTCGATGTGCTCGGCAAGCTCGGTTGCGATATGGCGCAGGGTTTCCATATCAGTGAACCGCTGCCAGATGAGCATATTTCCTCGTTACTTGAGCGGCCAACCAGCCTGTTCTGACATCCACGCATGTGGCGGGTGGCGGGAAACCCCCGTGTAGCCTGTCAAAAACCCGCCAAAATCCCTCGATTGTCAAAAATGTGACGTAAGTCCGTTCGTTCTGCTTTTCCTGGGTACACTTTTCTTCACTAATTAAAACAATAAGTTGTAGATACATTGGCATCGAGCTGACCGCTTGGGCCGGGTTGGTATGCAAGTTGCTATTTCCCATACAGGCATTCAGATGCAAATGAATCGGGACAGCAAAAACCATGAACTCCAGTCAGCCTCAATATACCGTCCAGGGAAAACGACATGCGCCTTGCTGATGTAAAACTTGGCCAGGCAGACACGTCTGCCAGGCAGGCCGGTCGCGGGCCTGTCCAGGTGATTGCGGTGACCGGCGGCAAGGGTGGTACGGGCAAGACGAATATATCCGTCAATCTTGCCTACGCACTGGCTCGCGTGGGTCGCCGGACCATGCTGCTCGACGCCGACCTTGGTATGGCCAACGTCGACGTGATGCTGGGTCTGATACCGGTACGAACCCTGTTCGCTGTTGTGAGCGGTACTTGCCAGATTGAAG
>JAOULY010000370.1 GCA_029881775.1 Gammaproteobacteria bacterium | reverse complement strand
GCGTAATTTTTATACGCGTTATGACTATGAAGCGATCGATAGCGCGGCCGCCAACGGCCTGATGACCCATCTGCAGGCGCGGCTGGCTGACCTGCCGGGCACGGTGCTGCAGGGTTACACCGTCGAATATGCGGATAACTTTGCCTACACCGATCCGGTGGATGGGAGTGTCTCGGAAAATCAGGGCATTCGCATCGGCTTTACCGATGGCTCGCGGATTGTCTTTCGGCTTTCGGGCACCGGTACGGAGGGTGCGACCCTGCGGGTTTATCTCGAGGCCTATGAGCCCGATGCGGAGAAGCAGGACCGCGAAACCGCCGGGGTAATGCAGCCGCTGGTCGATATTGCCACCGGGATAGCGGAGATCAGGGCCCGCACGGGACGCGAGGCACCGACGGTGATTACCTGATCCGTTATAAGGGGAATTAAAACCTTATTGCCACGGAAGCACACGGGGAAAATAATAAGTCTTTGGGTGTTTGTTGCGTTGTTGTTATTGATTGGGAAGGTGCATCAGGTAAAACAATTTGCCACGGAAGCACACGGAAAAACACGGAAAAAAACAGATCTACCGCAAAAAAAACAATGAATGCTACGAATAACTCATGCTCTTGCAGTAAAAACTCCTTTACGCACTCAGCGCCATCCCGTTAATAACAACAGCGCAACAAACACCCAAAGACTTATTATTTTTTCCGTGTTTTTCCGTGTGCTTCCGTGGCAAATTGTTTTACCTGATGCGCCCTCCCGCTCGCAGAGACCGTTTCAAACACCCCCGCTATGAACCAGCGCGTAGTAAACCTTTTCCAGCTCACGCTTGTGCTTGGTTTCCTCGTTGGCGAGATACTCGAACAGGTCATGTGCCGGTCCCGCCGGCGTGTTGGCCGCCAGGTCACGGTACTGCTCCATGGCGGCGTGCTCCCGGTACAGGGCATATTGCAGGATGGACTGGTCATCCGGCGCCTCGTCGAGGTCCGGCATGTGCACAAAATCCGAGAAGCGATGATCATCAACCGGCGTGGTTATCTCGGCCTGTATTTGTTCCTGGATAGCCGGGTTTGCTGCCAGCTCAGTGAACAGCCTGTAATGCGTCTGTTCCTCTTCCGCCAGCTCCTCGACGAGGTAACGTATCCGCTTGCTGACTTTCGGCACCAGCGCCGTATAGAAATCGAAGGCCGTTTTCTCGAACGCTATGGCCACCTCGAGAATTTCCTGCAAGGTCTTCTTGCCGGCGAGTAGCTGGTGCGCGTGACTCTCGCCCTCGCAAACCCCGTAATCTCCCTTGTGCTCTGTCATTGCGTCTTCTCCACCTGTCTCGACAGGTAAGTTTCAATACTGGCCGCGACGCGGTGACCGTCCGCAACGGCATGGATCACGTCCGGGCCAGTGACCAGGTCACCGGCCGCCCATAACCATTCCGCCGAGGTACGCCCGTGTTCATCGGTCTGCAAGCGGCCACGCTGCCATGCCAGCTGTTCGGTCAGTTCATCACCCAGCAACGAGGTATCCGCCTGCTGCCCGATTGCCTCGATCACCATGCCGGCCGGGTGAAACTGCGTGTCGTCATCGTCGTAGCGCGGCGCGAAACGGCCCTGCTCATCGAATATAGAAATCACGCCCACGGTTACCAGTCCCTCGAGTTTGTTTTCATCACCAATCAAACACAGGCTGGGACCCCGGCCGGGCAATATCGTGAGACCCTCCTCGCCCGTCTCCCGTATCTCCACGGGATCGGCCAGCAGGTGATCGGCATCCTCGAGCGCCGTGACGGTCACATCCGCACGACCGTGCTGCACGATCTGCAGGCGTGCCACGCTACGCGCAGCGTCCATGGCGGTATTACCGCCGCCGATGACCACCACCGCTGTCGGCACCTCGATCCATTCACCCAGCGTAATACGGCGCAGCAGGTCGACCGCATTGGTAACGCCTGCATGGTCCGAGCCGGGAATGCGCGTGGAGCGGCCGAACTGCAGCCCGATTGACAACAACACGGCATCATAATCATGCTGTAGCTGCAGCATACTGATGTCCCGTCCGACGCGGGTATTACAGTGGATCTCCACACCCATGGCGCGTATTACGTCAACATCGTCATCGATGCGGCCATAGGGCAGGCGGTAGGACGGGATGCCGTAGCGCATCATGCCGCCCGGTTCGGGCAATGCTTCGAATACCGTGACCTGGTGACCGCCGCGGGCGAGATCAAACGCGGCCGTCAGGCCGGCCGGTCCGGCGCCGATGATGGCCACCCTGCTGCCACTGATGTAATCGCCACGGCCTTCCGTGGCAATCTCCCGGATGCGCTCATGACTGACATTGTCCATGGCATAACGCTTCAGCCAGCGGATCGCCACCGGCTCGCCGCGCACGCCGATGGAACAGGCCGCCTCGCAACGCCGGGTACACACCCGGCCGCAAACATGCGCGAACGGATTGCTCCGGTAGATCTGGCGCACCGCCTCTTCCAGGTCCTGCTCCCAGATAGCGCGGATATATTCCGGCGCATGCATGTTCGCCGGACACGAATCATGGCACATGCCGCACTGCACGCAACGCGATGCCTCGACAATGGCCTGCTGCGCGTCGTAGCCCGGGACGAACTCCATGAATGACTGCAAGCGTTGTTGCGGGCCCGCTTCCGGCATCGGCTGACGTTTCAGGTCGATGAGGTCCTCGTCAACGGTCTTGCGCCAGCCATGACCATAGAATTTTTTATGCATGCCGTGCGGGTCCGGCAGGATGAAATAGCTGTCCAGCTCATGTTCTTCACAGGTGTGCACATAT
>JAOULY010000369.1 GCA_029881775.1 Gammaproteobacteria bacterium | reverse complement strand
CGTCGACGAGACAAGCAGACGCCAGACGAAGCGCCTGCTACATGATATCCTGCGGGAAACACCGGCGAGCCAGGTAGCGGAGATCGTACTCAGGCTGGCACGTGCGGCGGACGTCGAGGTACCGACCAGGCCACCCGCGTCCTACCGGCCGATGAACTGGGACATGGCGCGTGCGCTGGAGCGCAAGGGTGTGCGCTTTGCCCCGCACTCCATATCGCACCAGACCCTGTCAAGACTGGATGAATCGGCACTTCAACGCGAAATTCTGGGCTCCTGGCAGGTCCTGCAGAAGGAGCTGGATAATCCACTCAAGGTATTCTGCTACCCGACCGGACGCCGGATTGATTATGGTCAGCGGGAAATCGACCTGCTAAAACACGAGGGTTTTCTGGGCGCGGTATCGTCGCAACCGGAACTGGTCGATCCCGACAACCATGTGACCGATAAGCTGTTCAGCCTGCCCCGCCTGTCGTTGCCACATAGCATGGAAGATTTTATCCAGTACTGCAGCTGGATGGAATACATCAAGCAGACCCGCAATACCTGAACTATCCAGGGTCACGCTGGATGCCGGCCAGGCAAGTACATTTCATGTAGCAGTGAATTTCCGCTTCAATGCCAGCGCCAGATTCTCTATTGTGAAGCGGATCCTGGGCCGCTGCAGCACTAACCATTGAAGCTGCTGATACCGATCACACATGATTTGCTTGTACAGCTCGTCACCGTGCATCAGGTCATACATTACCATGCCCAGCTTCCTGTTGTGTTCTATCGCCATTGCGTGCACGACATAGCCGGGCATCAAACCCTTCTCTCTTTGTGACTCAAAACCTGTTTGCAAAACATACACCTTTTTGCGCCAGACCAGGCTGTAGAGGTAGCCGATAACAGCATTATCGTTGCGTACTCTCAATAGCTGGATCTCACCTTCTGGAAACCTGGACTTGATAAGTGCCCTGTGAAAATTCCCCCAGACCGGATTGGCAAACACCCCCTGTTTGCCCTCTTTCTGCCAACGCAAGGTGTGCAGTTCCTTCAATCCCGAGAAGAACTCGCGCGCCATAACGAGGTCTTTGGCTTCCTCCAGCCGCAAGGGCCCGTATGCTTCATACAACCTGATTGAACGTCTTATTTGCGCCCTTCTGTTTCTGCTTAATGTCTCCAGATAGGCATCCATACCGGTCCCGATCGAACCCAGATCGACGGCCCAGGTGTAGGATTCCTCCAGCAGTTGCCGGCTAATGTGTTCCGGCCTGCATCCTGAGTGAGCCAGGCCCTGATAAACAACAGCACTTGCATCTACCCCCCCAAAGAACACCTCATCAAGACCTTTATTCGTGCTGAAGAGGTGATCGATCACTTCGGCATAGACGCGCTCCCGGTGGTCGTGCTCGGCCAGCAGCCCATTGTATTCAATGGACATATTCCGGCCATCGAAGGGATACTCATTGAGGAACAGGGCGCTTGAGTTGATGAACAGACGACGCCTGATAATCCTGTGCACAAAAATCCCGAGCCCGACCAGACTGCCGCCATACCACACCCTGACAATCAGTGGGTCAAACTCTGCTGCAATCTGTTCCAGCCAGACCCCTATCCACCCCCAGGACTGGAAATAGGAGCAATCCACACGCGATTGCAGTGCACACCATTCCTGTTCCAGGTCTTGCGGGCTTTCTATACTTGAGGATGTGACTCTGTAGCCCGACATGGTTTTCTCCAGGTCGTAGCCACTTTTCGGCCACGTTGTTACAGGCTAGTTAACAGCCAGGCCCATGTCTCCGAGGACATCAGATACCCGGCCGAAACGAAAATCATTCATCAGGTTCTGCAGCCGGGACTCGAATTTGTTCAGGTTATTGTAGTGCCGAAACCTGGAAAGCCGGCTTGCTGCAATACGTGGCTGGGCCGGATCGATTTCCCATGGATGCATGTAAAAGATAAACGGCTGCTCCTTCCTGTTAATCTGTGACAAACCCATTTTAGTTAGCCTGTACGGGTAAAGCCTGAAATACCCCCCGCCTGCAACGGGCAGTCGATAGCCGAGTATGCTTGCGGTCGACAGTGGAAACTCCGTCAACACCTGCCCGTTCGGTGAATCCAGATTATAGGGGTGCTCTGGAGACCCGGGTATCCCGTAGCGGTCGTGCCGAATAGGAAAAATACTCGAGTCATAGGTAAAGCCAGCCTCGCACAAGACATCAATTGCCCAGAGCGAGCGGTCTGTAATTGAATAACTGGCGGCCCGATAACCATAAACAGGTGCCTGGATAATATCCTCAAGCAGCGACTTGGACCGCACTGTTTCCTGCCGGAATACCTCCGGACTCTGGTTGTAGACCAGTTCATGGCTATAACCATGGCAAGCTACTTCGTGATTCTCTTTAGCAATATCCCGGACCAGTTCAGGCACCCGTTCAGCCACCCAACCAAGCACGAAAAACGTTGCCTTGACGTTGCTATCGGCAAATAGTTGCAGTAATCGCTGTGTATTGTCTACAACCCTGAGAGGGATACTGTCCCAGTCCTTGCGATCGATACTACCTGCAAAGGCTGAAACGTGGAAATAATCCTCGACATCGACAGTGAGTGCGTTTTTTATCATTGCTTTAACCGCAAGTTTATTATTGACGTTATTTTCTGCAGCCCGCTACTACCCTACCTGTGTTACTCCTCGTAATCATCATCGGCTTCACCGTAGGTAGCGTAATAATTATAGTAGTAGCTACCCCGGTTGGAAATGCTATCGGCCTTGTTCAACAACAGGCCCACTGCCTTTTCCGCGGGAATCATTTC
>JAOULY010000368.1 GCA_029881775.1 Gammaproteobacteria bacterium | reverse complement strand
CCCGTCAGGCGAGGATATCCGCGGCTGGCTGCAGATCGTTCGCGGCATTGAAAAACCACCGGCAGACATGCCATGGCAGGAATATGCCTTCCGCCGCTCGACTGACGCCAACCCGTTCCCGGCCATCATGGGGCGGGTCTGCCCGGCGCCCTGCCAGGACGGCTGCAATCGTAACGAGGTCGAGGATTTCGTCGGCATTAACTCGGTGGAACAGTACATTGGCGACCATGCCCTGGACGCGAAACTGTCGTTTGAAAAACCGGCGCACGAAAGCGGCAGGAAGGTTGCCATTATCGGCGGCGGCGTCGCCGGGCTCGCCGCTGCCTACCAGCTGCGCCGCCTCGGACACGGGGCCACTATCTTTGATGAACGCGAGCACCTGGGCGGCATGACGCGCTACGGCATCCCCGGTTACCGCATGCCGCGCGATGTCATGGACGGCGAGATCAGGCGCATCCTCGATATGGGCGTGGAAACGCATATGCAGACCCGTGTCGGTCGCGATATCAGTTTCGCGCAGCTGGAAAAAGACTACGACGCCATCCTGCTGGCCATCGGCGCGCAGCAGGGGCGCGCCCTGAGTATCCCGGGCGGTGATGCCCCCAACTGCGTGAGTGGCGTGGCCTTCCTGGCCGCCTTCAATGAAGGCCGCATGCAGCAAACCGCGAAAAAGGTCGTGGTCATCGGCGGCGGCGACACCGCCATGGACGTGGTGTCCGTTGCCCGTCGCCTCGGTCATATCAACTCGCCACACGCCGGTGAACGCCCGGAAGCCGTCATTCGCGACCTGACCGCCCATGATGTCGCCACCACGGCCAGCCGCGAGGGCTCGGAAGTACTGCTGATTTACCGTCGGCCGGTCGAACAGATGCCGGCCGCCGAACATGAACGGATTACCGCGGAGAAGGAAGGTATCGAGCTGCGTGGCAGTCTTGCGCCGAAGTCTCTCGTCATCGGCGAGGACGGGCGCGCAACCGCATTACGCGTCATCAAGGTCGACTGGACCGATGGCAAGATGACCGAGATAGAAGGCTCGGAACACGATATCGAGTGCGACCTGATCGTGCCGGCCGTGGGCCAGTCCGGTGATCTCACGGGACTCGAGGCCTTTGATAACGGCCGTGGCCTGGTCGATGCCGACAAGTTCTACCAGGTGCCCGACAAACCCGGTTACTTTGCCTGTGGCGATATTGTCCGTCCGCACCTGCTGACCACGGCCATTGGCCAGGCGGCGGTTGCCGTGGACAGCATTGACCGGTACCTGGCCAACGAAGAACTCGACCGCCGTCCCAAGGTCGATGTGCATCATTTCAACCTGCTCGAAAAGTTGCGCGAAACCAGGCTGGCGCCCGAAGCCTACAATCACGTCCAGGACTGGGGAACGGATTCCGCCGGCTACGCCGTGCACAATTACGAGGACCGCTCACAGCAGGAAATCATCCCGCACGACATGCTTTACCTTGGCCACTTCCCGTACACCGCGCGCAACAAGCGCGAGGAGACCGGCGTCGGCGCAGACGAGGTGCTGGGTCACTTCGAGGAACGCTTCCGCGGGCTGGACGAGGAACACGTCAAGGCCGAAGCGGAACGCTGCATGAGTTGCGGCATGTGTTTCGAATGCGACAACTGCGTGATCTATTGTCCACAGGACGCCGTGCTGCGCACACCCAGGGACAAGGCCACCATGGGGCGTTATGTGTATACCGATTATGACCGCTGCATCGGCTGCCACATCTGCGCCGAGGTCTGCCCGACCGGGTACATCAACATGGGCATCGGCGCCTGATCCAGGCGCCGGTCTATCAAAACGGCTCAGGAGCGTACATTGTCCGCGAACAGGGTTAGCTGGAATATGTTCGCGCAGGCCTGCGCGCCTGCAGCGGTTGATGCTGTTGTGAACCAGTACTGATCGCGCCTGCAAGGCGCTCCTACGTTAAAAAAAGGGCTGTAGGAGCGCTTCGCAAGCGCGATTTTTTTAACCGGGAATTCGCGGACGCGGTCCGCTCCTACAGCACTCGATATTGTCAATTTCAACCAGTTCGCGCAGACCTGCGCGCCTGCAAGGCGCTCCTACGCTAAAAACAGCGCTGTAGGAGCGCTTCGCAAGCGCGATTTTTTAACCGGGAATTCGCGGACGCGGTCCGCGCCTACAGCACTCGATATTGTCAATTTTCAACCAGTTCGCGCAGGCCTGCGCTCCTACAGCGGTTGATGATGTTGTGGACCAATCCTGATCGCGCCTGCAAGGCGCTCCTACGCTAAAAATAGCGCTGTAGGAGCGGACGTTGTCCGCGAATAAGGTTAGCCGGAATATATTCGCGCAGACCTGCGCTCCTACAGCACTCGATATTGTCAATTTCAACCAGCAATGATAATCAGATCGATTTTTATGGACCAGATCACTGTTTTTCAGTTTCAATATCGGCTAATATTCATCCTCCAGTTGGCGACCAATCCGTCCGGATGTGCCAACTGACTGATTCTTAAAACTTAACCGAACTTGCCCCGGGCTAACAGCACGACAAGTCGCATCGGAGATCGCTATGCCGATTCGCATTGCCGTGCCGCATGAAACTACGCCCGGAGAACGCCGGGTCGCACTGATTCCCAGTGTCGCCGAACAACTCGTCAAACAGGGTAACCAGGTCCGTATCCAGACCGGCGCCGGCTGCGCCGCCTATTACCGCGACTCCGACTACGGCGATGCTGTCGAGATCGTCGGGGATCGTGCCGCGCTGCTCGCGGACGCGGACATCGTCCTGACCGTCAACCCGCTGGTCGCCGAAGACGTCGCGCTTT
>JAOULY010000367.1 GCA_029881775.1 Gammaproteobacteria bacterium | reverse complement strand
GTTTTCATACCAAACTTTTTCATCAACCAGCTGGGCGGGCAAAAACCGGTAAACGAGCTCTGGAAACAGTTAAAGCCCACAAAAAGGGTAGCCCATGTCCAGTACGGGTGATGAAACAGGGCCAGCAAGGATGTCAGCATGACCATGATGCCACCAAATGCAAATAGCGTTCGCTCTACAGACATAACACTTCCTCCAGTGTTTAAAATGCCCTGCAATAATAACGTAAATACGCCGGGAAGGTAGCAAAGAACCGGCCACCGGACCCGGCAGCTTCCTGCAGCACGTGACCTCCATGACCGCCCTCGGATACCTGGATCGCCCCGGGATGACCAGGCAGGCCTCACGCAAGGACCGCCCCCCTTTTTAACTCGCATCACGCCGGATTTGAGCTGTCGCACTGTGACCGGCCCTTCACCAGACAGGCCCTGCGCCATTGGCTACGCCAATGACGGCCACTCAAATAACTCCCTGAACTGCCGATAAACTTGAGGTTACGATCAATTTCATAAAACAGGCATGCACCAGACAACCACTCTGAGATCAGTACACGGCAACAGGACCCGGGGATTTACACTGGTAGAAGTGGTTATCGTCCTTGTGGCCCTGGGAATCCTTGCCTCTATTGCAATACCGAGGTTTGTGAACCTGAAGGGTGATGCGCAGCTTGCTGTCCTGAAGGGAGTACGGGGCGCGCTTAACAGCACCACGGAGATATACCAGCCGCTGGCCGCAATCAGGGGCGTATATACCGGCAACCTCAACGTGAACGGTACCAACGTCCGCTTCCATTCGGGTTACCCGGAAGGAAACTGGAATCAAACCTTTCGCCACATACTCGACATATCGACCAAATCAAGCTTTACGAATGCCAATGCCCTCTGCACACAATATCGACTGTGCGGCGTGGGTATGCAGGCATCCATTCCGACTGTCAGTGGAACAACCGGTGGCCGCGGGGTCATAATCTGGCCGGAAGGGTTCCGTATCAGCGAACAGTGTTTTGCCTACTACTACAATCGCCATGATGGCAGTTACCCCATGATCGGGGTGGTCGATACGGGCTGCCAGGCATAGCATGTAAAGCAGGCAAGGAATCGTTTACGGCCTCGGTAAGGGGGTAAACAATTACCGGTTAAACGAACAGCATTACTTGCCTCACGCCTTTTTTGGAAATCCTCCCTGGTTTCTGTTTCCGGGTCGCCCGGCCCGCGCAACGCAAAGCGGCCCCGAAGGGCCGCAATGGACAGCAGTGTCAGTGGTCAGGCTTTCTTGCGCCTGGATATCCCGACCATTCCCAGCAGACCGGAACCAAACAGCCAGACAGCAGGCGGGACCGGTACGGCCGTTAACTCCGCTGTTGGTCCGACGCTATTACCGGCAGCATCCAGAAAATCCGTCGGGAAGGACTGCTTATTCCCGTTGAAAGTTCCATATTGGCTCGTCAGGATATGTGTCAGGCCGGAAGTGGGATCATAGAATGTAACCTCGACGATTGCGTTATTCATGGCCGCACCACCGGCATCTTCAACACCATCCCTGGTATCGTAATCAACATTGAAGCCCCAGGCTTCATTCGGATTAAAATCCGTGAACCTGAAAGTTGCCACCGAAGCGCCATCAATAACATCAGCGTTCAATGTTCCCGCGTACCCGGTCAAATCTCCGGTCGAAGTGTTCCATGTGCTGGTCACGTCATACATTGCGCCGGAACCGGTAGCATCTCGCAGCACATTGGAGGTGTCGAGGTCATCCCAGTGGGCAATACTAATGGTGGTATCAAGTCCAAATAACGGGGATGACGGATCAATGTCACCGGCACCCGATGCGCCTATCGTCGTATCGAACAAGGTATTATCGCCAAGAGTCACCGTGACCGACTGAATCAGAATACCGTCAGATGAGGTGTTTCGAATCGCTAATTTGTCACCGGTATTAACCTCGGTTTGAAAGCCGATCGTCGATGCCGATGCCTGTCCCGCAAAACCAAGTCCGGCGATTCCGGCCACAGTCAGGGGAACAAACAGTTGCCGGCTTATTGATGCAATCGTTCCGGCAATATTCTTATGAGAAGTCAAAATATTTCGTACAGCGGTTATATCGAATTTTTCGTTCATATGTGAGTCCTTATGCATTTCTGCCCCATTGGCAGAATCAACTGCGGGAGGACTATACATGCCAGCTTGCGGCAAATGATTTTCGAACTGTATCCATTTTGTGAGCAATCGTTACGTGTCATACGACACATATATAAAAGGGAACGGAGGGAATAATAATTAATCCCTCCGTCGCCTTTTACTTGTATTCGCTCTATACGTTTGTACACATTTTTCCAGCAGGCATTGTTAGACTAACTCCGCTGCGCTACTGTGACGGTCATCTGAATTACAGGTGCAAAGGTCATCGCTCCTGTCCACCGTTGCAGCTGGTAATTGTGTCCTGCGCAAGTTTATGAATGCAGGCTTCTGTTCGAACCCCTACTGACTTCAGGTGGCATCCTGATGAGGAGAAGTACCGGCTATGGATAATCACCGATCTGCAGACAGCATGACTGACGGCGAGCGGCTGATATCACTGAAAGACTATGACCGCATCCTGCGCCGTGCACATGCAGCCCGCGCGGAGTTTTTTCGGAACCTGTTGTATAACTGCGCACACAAACTGTGTGAGCGGATCTGCGCCGGGACGAAAAGGCTGCGCATTAATTGCTGGCTCATGTGCTGCCAATCGTAATCCGGAGGTGTCCTGCAGCCCTACGGCTTCGCTACTATAGCCCGGATGAAGTGAAACGTAATCCGGG
>JAOULY010000366.1 GCA_029881775.1 Gammaproteobacteria bacterium | reverse complement strand
CGTAAGGCGCCGCAGTCTTCGTGTCAGCAGTGCAAACACAAGCAGGCCGGACAGCAGCGCGATAGCCAGCGCGGCGAGCAGCACCAGGCTGCTGCTGCGGAAAATGTAACTGTCACGCAGCAATTCGACCATGCCTGCATAGTGCTCGCCGCCGAGGATGATATACAGGTAGCCCTGCAGCGGTCCGCTTGCAGGAATCCGCGCGGCGGAAAATACCTTGGTGCGTTGCGTATCGCGCGGGTCGTCGCCGGACAGCGGGAACATGGCCTCACCGGACAGGAACTGCCGGACTGGCTGCAGGTCCACGTGACTGCGTTTGACCCGCTCTGCCGGTGCGGCATGGTCGATAATTTTTCCGTCCGGGTCCAGCAGGTAGAGTTCGATACTCGGGTTGACCACCATCAGCATGTGAAACAGATGCTCGAGTGCATCGCGGTTGACCGTGTCGTCGCTGATCAACGGTTGCTCGTTGACGATGTAGGCGGCCAGGTCGGCATTAAGTTTTTGCGCAACTTCCTGTTGATACATTTCATTGCCGGCACGCATCATGTTTACGATAAACAGACCGAACAGCAGCAGCAGTACAAACAGGGTGGCAGCGAGCCGGGTGTATAGCGTCATCGGCTTCAGTGCGCGTGCGCGTGACTTGGCTGTTCGGCAAAGCGGTAGCCAACGCCCCAGACGGTCAACACATATTGCGGACTGGACGGGTCGTGTTCAATTTTCGAGCGCAGGCGGTTGATGTGGGAGTTGACGGTATGTTCATAGCCTTCGTGACCGTAACCCCACACGCTATCGAGCAGCTGGCCACGCGTGAATACCCGGCCGGGGTGGCTGGCGAAGTGCCACAGCAGGTCAAACTCGCGCGCTGTTAAATCAACTGACCGTTCGTTCAGTCGCACGGCACGTGTCGCCGGGTCGATTTCAAGTTCGCCGAGCTGTAATGCCTGTGGTGGTTCGTCTGCCGGCCGGCTGTTATACGAGTCCACCCGGCGTAACAGGGCTTTTACCCTGGCGACCAGCTCGCGGATGCTGAACGGCTTGCTGATGTAATCGTCGGCGCCGATCTCCAGTCCGAGCACGCGGTCGAGTTCCGAGCTGCGTGCGGTCAGCATCATGACCGGCGTGTAGTTGTCGCTGTTGCGTATGGCGCGGCAGATTTCCATGCCGTCGATGCCGGGTAGCATCAGGTCGAGAATGACGAGGTCGTATGACTGTTTGAGTGCCAGCTGCAGGCCGTCATTGCCGTCGTCTGCATGGGTGACGTGCATGCCGGCATCGTTGAGATGCAGCATCACCAGGTGGGCGATCTCGGCATTGTCCTCGACCAGCAGTATCTTTTTTTGCACGGGACGTAGTGTCTTCATCATGTTGTTATTGGTCAGGATAGAACGGAAATATCACGGCCTGATCACGGCCGTATGCAAACTTCGACCGCAGGAAAGGTCGTCCGGTTCCGTGCCGGCAGGGCCGGTTACCCCGGGCGGGTCAGTGCCTGGGCGGCGAGGCAGGCGCCGGGCGCGCGGACGGGCAGCACTCGGCGTAGCCGGGAATGCCGGCCGGCTGCTCGTACCAGTCACGTGTGCGGTTGATAACGCCGACCGCCAGCAGCATGACCGGCACCTCGATCAGTACGCCGACAACCGTGGCCAGCGCCGCGCCGGACTCGAAGCCGAACAGGGCGATGGCGGTGGCCACCGCGAGCTCGAAGAAATTACTGGCGCCAATCAGTGCCGACGGGCCGGCGATACAATGTGGTGAGCGCACTGCACGGTTAAGCAGGTAGGCAAGGCCGGAATTAAAGAACACCTGTATCAGGATCGGCACCGCCAGCAGCGCGATGATCAGCGGCTGACCGATGATCTGTTCGCCCTGGAAACCGAACAACAGTACCAGGGTGGCAAGCAGTGCAATGAGCGAGACGGGGTGCAGGCGATCAAGTACCCGTTGCAGGCGCTGTATACCGTGCTCACCCTTAAGCAGCACATTGCGCCAGAGGTTGGCAATCAGCAGTGGAATAACGATATACACCAGTACCGACAACAGCAGCGTATCCCACGGTACCGTGATCGCGGACAGGCCGAGCAACAGGCCGACAATGGGTGCGAACGCAACGATCATGATGACGTCGTTCAGCGCGACTTGCGACAGGGTGTAGTGCGGTTCGCCGTTCGTCAGGTGACTCCAGACGAACACCATGGCCGTGCAGGGTGCGGCGGCAAGAATAATGAGCCCGGCGATGTAACTGTCGATCTGCTCCAATGGCAACCAGGGCCTGAACAACCAGCCGATAAACAGCCAGCCCAGCAAGGCCATGGAAAACGGCTTGATCGCCCAGTTAACGAACAGCGTGACACCGATGCCGCGCCAGTATGTCCGCACACCCCTGAGCGCGTGCAGGTCAACCTTGAGCAGCATGGGGATGATCATCAGCCAGACCAGCACTGCAACAGGCAGGTTGACCTGTGCAAGCTCGAGCCGGCCAATGGCCTGAAAGCTGTTATTGAAAAAGTGTCCGAGGAAAATACCGGCCGCGATGCATAACGCCACCCACAGGGTCAGGTAACGTTCGAACAGGCCCATCCCGCTGCCGGCGGCGCACCTTGCACCTGTTTCACGCTGAACGCTCATGCACTTTCCTGACCTTCAATGCGCTGCAGTAATTCGCTCACGCGCTGCTTTATATCGTCACGGCTGGCACGGAATACATGCATGATTTCGTCTTCGGAGCCGCTTGCCCTGGCCGGGTCTTCCAGTGGCCAGTGTTCTTTCGTGGTGGCTGGCGGTAATGCCGGGCAATGTTCGT
>JAOULY010000365.1 GCA_029881775.1 Gammaproteobacteria bacterium | reverse complement strand
GACAGGTTCATAAAGGGCCTTTGGTTTGTTCTCGGGTGTTTTGGGCTGGCCGGTCTGGCCGGGGAAGCGCGGGCAAGCGGGTGTGGTCACACAACTGATTCGTAGCTTTTACAGAACAGATCAGCGAGTAGTGCCGTAATGTGACGCGTGATCCGATTACCCCCGTGGTTAATGGACGTTTGTATGAATTATTAAATATTACTGTCGATGAAAGCGGTGAGTTGTGACTTGGACAGGGCGCCGACCTTGGTGGCTTCCACGTTGCCGTCCTTGAACAGCATCAGTGTCGGGATGCCGCGAATGCCGTATTTGGGTGGTGTCTGCGGATTGTCATCAATGTTGAGCTTTGCGACTGTGATCTTGCCGCCGTATTCACTGGCGATTTCTTCAAGAATCGGTGCAATCATTTTGCAGGGTCCGCACCATTCAGCCCAGTAATCAACCAGTACCGGGCTGGATGACTTGATGACGTCATCTTCAAACGAATCATCGGTCAATTGCAAAATCTGGTCGCTCACTGTTTGAAATCTCCTGTCAAGAAAGTTGCTGTATCATGCGCATGGAAGGCACGCCGTGCCCGCAGGACTGTATGAAAATGGAAATCCGTTATGGAAGCCAGGACGCAGAGTTTTGCAGCCCTGACCAGGCTACGTGATGTGCAAGAAAAGCTTGTTGCACGTTTGCTGCGGACTATTTCAGCCTAAAACCGTTTCATTTACAAGTCCGGCGTGCACATTTTTGCGTATATTAACCGGGGTTGCAGTGTGAGCCCGGCCAAATCGGCCAGTCTGTTGCAGCGCGCGCCGCTTTATATCGCCCTGCGTAATCCGGCGATCAGCACCAGAGCGAATGAAACAATCAATAGCATATTAACAAGCATTTGAAATACAATATGAAATTATACGGCACACGCCATTTTGGACGGCCCGGAAACCCCCTCTTATGTCAGAAACTCACTTAACCGATACTGCTTACAGCAGCTTCTCTCTTCCTCCTGAATTAATGCAAGGCATTGATGAAGCAGGATTTTCAATGTGCACACCGATCCAGGCCGAGACCCTGCCGGTGGCATTGTCCGGGCGGGATGTGGCCGGGCAGGCGCAAACCGGGACCGGCAAGACCGCCGCTTTCCTGGTTGCCGTCTACAACCACCTGATGAAAAACCCGCCCGACGCGAACCGCAAGCCGAACCAGCCGCGGGCGCTGATACTGGCGCCGACCCGGGAACTGGCCATCCAGATTCGTGATGATGCCGAGGTAATCGGCAAACATACCGGCCTTAAACTGGCACTGGCCTACGGGGGTACCGGCTACGATGAACAGCGTGACGCCATTACCGCCGGCGTCGATGTGCTGGTCGGAACGCCGGGTCGTCTGATTGACTATTTCAAGCAACACGTCTTCAATCTCAAGATGGTGCAGGCAGTTGTACTGGACGAGGCGGACCGCATGTTTGACCTCGGCTTTATCAAGGACATCAGGTTCCTGTTGCGGCGCTGTCCGCCGCCGGAGCAACGCCTTGGGCTGCTGTTTTCCGCCACCCTGTCGCACCGTGTGCAGGAACTGGCCTATGAGCATATGAACCAGCCGGTCCATGTGGACGTGGTGCCGGAGATAATCACGGCCGAACGGGTGCGGCAGGTGCTCTACCACACCGCCAACGATGAGAAGATTCCCTTGCTGGTGGGTTTGCTGAGCCACACCGATCCACACCGCAGTATCGTGTTCGTCAATACCAAGCGGGCGGCCGAACGGGTGTGGGCCTATCTCGAGGGTAATGGCTTCAAGTGCGCGGTGTTGTCAGGCGATGTCCCGCAAACGAAGCGGCAGCGCCTGCTGAAAGAGTTCCAGGCGGGCGAGTTGCCGGTACTGATTGCAACGGATGTGGCCGCGCGCGGCCTGCACATCCCGGATGTCAGCCACGTCTTCAACTATGATTTGCCGCAGGATGCCGAAGATTATGTACACCGGATAGGCCGAACGGCGCGGGTGGGCAAGGATGGCGATGCCATCAGTTTCGCATGTGAGAACTATGTCTACTCATTGCCCGAGATTGAGGCCTATATTGGTCACAAGATCCCGGTCGAGGCGGTGCCGGAGGGGTATATCGTGAAACTCAAGCCCCCGGTCAAGATCAAACGCCCGCCGCCGCGGCCCGGTGGCGGGCGTGGTAAACCGGGTGGCCGGGGCAGGCCGGGCGGTGGCTCCGGCCGTCGGCGTTCACATTCCTGATGCCAGCTACCCGTGGTGCATAACAGGTACCGACGATACACATGAGTTCACTTGCGCTTCGACAATCCGATTTACTCAGGGTCCTGCAGGCCGGGAATATCAAGTATCTTGTTCTGGGTATCAACCTGTTGCTGGTGATCTGGATTGCCAGCCAGCTGGCAACGCTGACCTGGGGCTTGTTGTCGCCGGAAGACACGAACGCGCCGGCCGTGTCCGCACCGCGCAGCACGCCGGTAAAACCCGATGCTGACAAACGCCTGATCAGTCAGTTGCCAGGCTGGCACCTGATGGGGGTGGTCACGCAGAATACGGCGACCGCCACCGTCGATATTCCCGCCAACGCGCCGGATACCCGTCTGCAACTGACCCTGCGCGGCGTGCTGGCATCTGATGAGCCGGGTGGCGCGCGCGCAATTATCGCCGATCCAAAGGGCAGTGATGAGCAGTACGCTATCGGTGATGCCTTGCCGGGGAATGCCGAGCTGAGCGAAATATATCCGGACCGTGTCATTCTCATGCGCAGTGGCCGCTATGAAACATTGCGGCTGCCGGTGAATTCCCGACCGGCAGGGAAT
>JAOULY010000363.1 GCA_029881775.1 Gammaproteobacteria bacterium | reverse complement strand
TCCTGGAATTGCGCGGTTAGCTGCTCTACGCGATAGGTGCTGACCGGCTGACTGATGCCGCGCAGTCGTATGGACTGGTATTCACCAGCCAGCACGCGGTGCCGGATATCATCACGCAGGTACATTTCCCTTGATATGACGATTTCGCCGGCATTCGTGATGCTGCAAAGTCTGGATGCAAGGTTCACGGTGTCACCGACGACGGTATATTCCATACGGTCGGTCGAACCCATGTTGCCAGCCAGCATGCTGCCGGTATTGACGCCGATGCGGAACTGGACCGGGAACAACTCCTGTTTGTTACGCAGGATATTCTCGTGCGCAATCAGTCGCTGGATCAGCAGTGCGCAGCATACTGCATTGAATGCATGGTCCTTGTCAGGTTCCGGCGCACCGAAGACGAGCATTACGCCGTCGCCCATATACTTGTCGACCATGCCATTGTTTATTTCGCAGGCGCTTGTAACCAGCGTGAAATACCTGTTCAGTATCGCGACCAGGTCTTCCGGGCGGATGCGCTCTGAAATCTGTGTGAAGCCCTTGATGTCAGCGAACACCACGGTACCCTCGATGCGCTTGCCGCTTAGCCCCACGTCGTTCAGGTTCGACAGGATCTGGCGGGCAACGCCGGGTGAAACATAACGCGAGAGGGCGCTTTTGACCTGGGTTTTCTCCAGCATATCTTCTGCCATCTGGTTAAAGGCTTCCATCAGAAGGCCTAGTTCGTCCTGGCGCTGGTCTTTGAAACGGAACGTGTAATCGCCATTACCGATTGCATGACTGGCGCTGACAAGTCGGTCGATCGGTTGCGTGATGCGTCGGCCAAGCGCAAAAGACATGGCGATTCCCAGTGAAATTATCAGGATTGTGGCAATGATAATTGCATTGATTGCCGTACCGATGGCTGCCAGCATGTCGGCCTGGCTCAGGGTGACGACGGCGAATCCGGTTGTCACGTCCTTGAAGTTAATAGGTTGCAGGAATGACATAACGGTCTTTTCGCGGTTACCGCTGAGTCGACGCCAGCTCCACGTGTGCATATCGACAGCGCCCTCGATAATCTGGTCGAGCTCATTGCGAGTCAGCGGGTTTCTTTCCTCAAGCAGCACGCCTGCCTGGGAGATGATCTCGCCATCCAGTGTCGCAATTGCTGTGCCGACGATATTGTTACTGGCAAATCCGCTGGTGATTGCATCCAGTGCCATTTTGTCTTCGGCCAGCAGTGGTTCGCGCGCGGCCTTGGCCATGAGGCGGACCAGCGTGCTGCCCTGTTCGCTGATCTGTTTCTGCAATAACTGTGTCTGTTGCTGCACGAGAATGATACCAAGCAGGATCATGCAACTAACCACGAGTACGGTGATATAGAATGACAGCTTGTAGGCCAGTGGTACTGCTTCGATGCGCATGCGAATACGCTGGAAGAGCCGCCTGATCTTGCCGAGCTGGGATTGCATGCGAGTGACGGCGTTTACTAACATAAACGACCCGTAACGGTAGCTGCCGCCAGCCGCAGGAGCGGCGTCACCGGACGATTTACTGTTTTTCCGGTTGCTCATCAATCAATACTCCCGGCTGTCGCTGTCCCGGACGCCAGCATGTACAATATGGTTTTCCCGTTCAGACCGGTTACATTTACATGACCCTGATAAGTCCTTTCCCCGGCCTGCGTCCAGCCAGCGGCCGTGCCGATGAGGTTGTTGCGCCACCCTATGACGTGCTCAACAGCGACGAGGCGCGTGAGCGCGCAACTGGTCGTCCGTGGAGTTTCCTGCATATTTCCAGGGCGGAAATCGACCTCCCGCCGGGCACTGGCCAATACGATCCCGCGGTCTATGAGCGTGCAGCGGATAATCTTGGACGCATGCTCGAGGAGGGCGTGCTCGTGCGTGACGCGCAACCCTGTTATTACGTCTACCGTTTGCGCATGGGTGAACACACGCAGACCGGCCTGGTCGCTGCCGCTTCGATTCACGCCTACGACACCAATCGCATCCGCCGTCATGAATTTACCCGGCCTGACAAGGAGGACGACCGTGTCAGGCAAATCGAGGCGCTGAATGCCCAGACAGGCCCGGTGTTGCTGGCCTGCAAAGCGGATGCGGCTGTCAATGCCATCCTTGCACAGGTTACTGCCGGTGCCCCCGATGTTGATCTTGTTGCGGACGACGGCATTGGTCACAGTCTCTGGGTTGTGCAGGATGCGCGCTTGCTCAATGATATTACCCGGCGCTTCGATGCCATGGCGGCCCTCTATATTGCCGATGGACACCATCGCTCTGCAGCGGCTTCCCGGGTTGCGGCACAGCGAGGCATTGAGGGTAATGCCGGTGTATTTCTGACCGTTATATTTCCGCATGATCAGATGCTTATTCTTGATTACAACCGCGTCGTCCGGGATCTTTGCGGTCAAAGTCCGGAGGTCTTTCTCGCCCGCGTCAGCGAGCGCTTTGGTGTCAGTCCGTCCGCAATACCGGTAAGTCCGGCGGGACCGGGCAGTTTCGGGATGTACCTGGCCGGGCAGTGGTATGTCCTGACGATCGCCCCTGAACATGTACCGGCCGACCCGGTTGGTCGACTGGATGTGAGCGTGCTGGCTGATAACCTGCTTGCGCCGCTGCTCGGGATTGACGATCCCAGGCGTGACAGCCGCATAGATTTTGTCGGTGGTATTCGCGGCCTGCAGGCACTTGAACAACGGGTCGACAGCGGCGAAATGGCGGTCGCCTTTTCGATGTACCCAACGCAAATGGAAGACCTGATGGCTGTTGCCGACGCCGGCGAGGTGATGCCGCCGAAGTCCACCTGGTT
>JAOULY010000364.1 GCA_029881775.1 Gammaproteobacteria bacterium | reverse complement strand
CTATCGCCGACCGGGAGGCCCCGGGCCTGTTACACAAGTTGCTTATGAACCGTATTGAAGACTCCGCCAGACATGACGGCGGCATGTTTACTTCAATCCGCGAGCTGCTGGACTGGTGTGCCGGTTTGCAGGGGGAACTGCTGCAGACATGCGTTTCGCATATCCGGCAAGAAACTGAACTGGAGCACGTCTATGATCGACCTGATTGACAGACTGGTTTTACTCAAGGAGTCCGCCATCTTCAGCAGGGTGCTGACCGATGACCTGCGGCGTATCGCGGAATTGATGGATGAACAGCGCTACTTCAGCGGTGAGCGTGTGTTCGACATCGATGAGCAGGGCGACTACCTGTATATACTCGTATCCGGCAAGATCGGTATTTCCATCGAGCGGCAGACGTCGGCTGACAAGTTAATCGATACCCTTACTCCCGGTGACTGCCTCGGTGAAATGAACCTGCTGGATGAATTGCCGCGCTCGGCAACAGCCCATGTGCTCGAGGACAGCACCTTGCTGTCGCTCGACAAGGGCAGGCTGCATGGTCTGCTGTTGAGTTATCCGGAAATCAGCGTCGGTATACTGCGTAGCCTGTCGCTGCGTCTGCGCGATGCCCACCGTCGCCAGCGGGAGACGGAACAATCAGTAATCCTGTCTTGAAGGAAATGCTCTTCTCGTAAATATGCCGGGCGTAGATCCGGTGCACTTATCGCAATGTGAATATGTCACAAAAGACGTGTGCATGCTTCATGGTCCAGCCTGTCTCCGATTCTTAACCTGAAACTACAGGAAGATATTTTCTGATTATCCTGGGGCTACGAGAGGAGGTGTGGTATGAGCGAGGTAAATCATATACCGGAAGTGGTTGTCTGGTTGCCCGAGCTGCTTGACGAGCAGTCGCGGGATGAATTGGCACACGATCTGGAGAAAAAATCCGGCATACAAGCGGCTGTCTTTTGTCCGATCCGTCATCACCTGATGCTGGTACAGTACGACCGCAATGACATCAATTCACAGGACGTGTTGCGCTATGTCAAGGAGGGAGGTGTTGATGCCAGGCTGGTCGGGCCGATCTAGGATGTCCATCGATAAATAGATCTCTGGATGCAGCCCCCGGTCCACCGGGGGTTTGTATTATTTCTGTAGAGGAGGCAGCTGCTGTTTACTTATCCCCTTGTGGGGTATTGTCAGAATAACATCCGGTAGTGAATGCACATGGCCCGCGTCATCCCGCGCAGCCGGGAGTGACGAGTATTATATGTAGGTGCGGCTGCCAGTGATTGACCTGGTGTGTTCTTCCACAAAAACAAAATTGATACCTGTCACTGGTGATCACCATGCACGCGGCAGGGTCTGTCTCAGGATGATCTGCTTGCCCTGCATCTCGATGTAACCACCGGCCTTGAGATCCTTGAGTATCCGGCTGACCATCTCGCGCGAGGATCCGATGTGATTGGCGATGTCCTGCTGGGTCATCGCCTGCTTCACTATCTTGACGCCTTTCTCATCTTCGGCAGACTGCAACAGCAGCCGGGCGACACGTCCGTAGACATCCAGCAGCGCCAGGCTACTGACAGTGTCGGTCAACGCGCGCAGGCACGCAAAGGCCTGTTGCAGGACCTTCATCATGGTCTGCGGATGTTCCTGCAGGAAGTCCTCGAAATCCGTCCTGGAAATAATCGCCAGCTTGCTGGCCTCTGTGGTGATGACGGAAGCGGACCGCGGGCCGGCGTCCAGCAGGGCCATTTCACCGAAGCTCTCGCCCGGTCCATGTGTATTGAGGATGATTTCCTTGCCGTCCTCGTTTCCCAGGAAGACCCTGACACTGCCGGAGACGACGATATGCAGCGAATTGCTGATATCGCCCTGGTTGATGACGATGGTGTTCTTCGGGTAACTGTGGATGACGGCCTTGCTTGATAGCCTGGCCAGTTCGTCGGGTTCCAGGCCGGAGAACAGTTCGATGTTGTCTAGCATTGCAGGTCCCATGGTTGGTGTTAACTGTACGGGATTCTAGCAGGGTACGGTTGATTTGTAGAACACACCAGTCAAATTCACTCGACTTCCCGTTTACTGGCGTTGCAAATTTGCGCAGTGGGGGCGGTAACCACAATATTACTGAACTCATTGCCCAAAGTAACGCCTGGTAATAGTGTCTTCTTTCACCATGCATCTCCGGCATAAAGGCGCCAGCATTGATGTAGCCAGGTCCTGTCTTATGAAGCATTATCCGGTAGCACCGCTCATGTAATTCCTCCGGTGTAATCTCCCGATTCGTGTAATAGCTGGTTACTTAAGACAGCTCCTTGCCGGTAAAGACGGTACTGCCATCAGTCTGAACACCAGGCACGCCTGTGCGTTTGGGTGGATTAGCCCGTCTTCAGGCGCGTAATTGTATCGGTGCCAGGCGCGACGCCTATGTGTGAATAAGTCACAAATTCCGCCAGTCATGTTTCACAGCCATCCGGACCGGGATTTCATACTGTGTAGTCAACGCAATAGAAAACGTACGCACAGGAGGAAGGCCACCATGAAATACACAAATATTATGTCAGGACTGATAATCGTGACAGCCGTTCTTCCGCTGACGGTAACGGCTGCGGACAGCTGGCAGGAAAAGTTACTGTTCAACCCGACACCGGCCCAGATCGAGATGGAGAATGAACGCCAGCGCATCATGATCTATAACGGTCTGACAGATGTGCAGGTGATGCAAGCGATGGAGCAGCAGTTTGATCGCGTGGAGCACATGATGTTTACCGGGACGGTGATCACCGACTCACAAGGCGAGGTGGAGATAAACCCGGAAAC
>JAOULY010000362.1 GCA_029881775.1 Gammaproteobacteria bacterium | reverse complement strand
TTCCCCTGAAACCAGAATCAGATCCGATATAAATAAATCTGTCCCCTTTCCCCTCAGTCAGGGGGCATCAAGAATGCGCTTGCGTATTGTGCGTTCCTCGTCCGCTGTCATCAGACCGTCATCCAGCAGTTCCTGCAGTACCTTCAGCTGGCGCAATCTGCGTTGCATTATCGCGGCACTACCGGACTGCCCCGAGGCGGCGTTCTCCGTTGGCGGCTGTCGTGCATGTATGGCGGGGGACACCTGCTCTACAGGCGCCACATCCTGGCCGCAGTCAAGCCGTGCATGTACCCCTTTGCCGATATCGTCAAGCGTCAGTCGTCTCGAGTAATCGGCGCAGCCCGCTTTTTTGATGACAATCATCCCGTACAGGTGGGCCTGGTCATCCGGGTACCAGTTTGGGTAGATATCCCGTTCCGAGAGTACGAGCGGGGTCTTGCCAAGCCTGCCCCCGATGACGAATACATCAGCCCCACCGGGAGTGGACTCGACCTCGAACCGCCTGGCCTTGAAGGAACTGTCAGCATCCGCCCCCCAGAGCAGGGCCGGAGCAGAGCATGCGCCCAGCAGGACTGCGGCCGCGAATACAGGACGGCTAGAATGCAGCATCGAAACCAAGCAGGAAATAGTGCTCCTTGGTGAGATGCCCGGTATAGAAACTTCCACGCCGCTGGTGTTCGCCCAGGAAGTCTATGTTCATTTCACCGATCGCCTTGACGTTGCGCATGAAATAATAGGAGGCGGTCAATGACAGTGAGTTGATATCGATACCCTCGTATATGGTGTCGGTATTCTTCAGGTCATTGGCATCGGCATAGTTGTACAACCCTGAAAACGCCCAGCGATCACCGGGAATGTAGTCCACGCCGAGGAACCCGCCATACCACTCGTAGTCCTCACCCTGTTGCAGGAAATCGTCCCACGAATTCCACAGCACCTGTCCGTACCAGTAGGTATTGCCCCCCAGGACCCCGGATACATCGAGCCCGAGTATGCGCTTGTCCGTGTCGCGGTTGCCCGGGTCCATGCCGGCTGGACCCGTTGCGTTTTTCTGCTCCCCGGCGAGGCCGAACAAGCCGATCCTGGCGGGGCCGATGTCAGTACCGATCCGGCCGAACACGGTCTTGCCGTTATCGTTGTCAAACATCTTGTCCGGCCGGCGGTAGCCCGGACTGTTGATATTGAAGTTCTGCTCGATCCCGTTACCGTTGACGAAGCCCAGCGCCAGGTCAAGCGGCCCAAGCCCACGATCGAACAGCACGCCCCGGTCATAGGTGATACCCGCCATCCGGTATGCCATGTAGTCCTGGAAGGGCATGCGTGTCTCACGCGGAAACATCAGGTCCGATAGCTGGAACTGGCCCAGCTGCATTGCCACGCCGGTGCTGAAAATGTCATCGTGACGGAACCAGGCATCCTCAACCAGGGCCTCGCCATTGGCCCCTTTCTCGGCAAGAATGGCGTAGAAATAATAGGTCAGGTGATCGCTCAGCGGAGCACTGGAAAGCAGCTTGACCAGGTAAGGAGACTGGAAATCGGTACTCGCATCCAGTGTAGCGCCGGTAACAGGATCGATTGATTCGCCCTTGTGCGCCTGGACATAGGCCTGGGTACGTATCGCAAGCGGTGGCGTGGCCGGCAAGGCAAGCATGTCGTCCCCGCCGGAAACCGTGCCGTCCTTCCAGTTCGGCAGTTTCATGTTGCTATCGCGGAAATGCTCACCGAACTTGTTGAGTCGCGGGTAAGCGGCATGACAGGCTGCACAGCTCATATTGTACTTGCGTGCAAAATCCGGCATCGCCTGGGCGGTCGGGTGGCCGCTGGCGAGAAGAGCCAGCACCAGCAACAAGCGCGGCGCCGGCAGGCTCAGAGAAGATGAAGTCATGCGCATTGTGTCCCCCTGTATCGAGTTTTCATCTACTCGCGATTCTACACAGTATTAAGGAGAGATTTATACACCTGCGGATGTCGGCAGCGTTCATGCGTGCCACGCCGGCATCCAGCCGGGAACAACCGGTCTGTTGCAGGAAAAATGATACAGATCAATATATGTTGCCCGGCCGGGCGATAAAGTCACGGCGTTTGGCATCAGCGGTCTGCCACAGGCTGATGCGGGTAGTGCCATAACAATGCAGTAAACGGGGGCGTTTTTCAGGCATGGAATTCCGCGGAACAGACACAGGTGGTCCGGCTCATTGCGCAATTGCCGCGCGAGGGCCTGCCCGGGCGTACAGCCGGGCATGAGCGAGGCGCAGGGACAGGCGCAGGCAGCGCCCGGTGTGGCACCCTATGTACTGGTGTTCCTGCTTGGCTGGCTGGTGTGGATGTTGCTGGCCGGGACCACAAGCATTGATGAACTCATCGCCGGCGCATTTGTTTCCCTGCTGGTGACGCTGTTGTCCGGGCGTCACCTTGTCGTTTACTCGGGCGTCCGCTTCACGCCTGCCGCCGTGTGGCACCTGGTCGTGTTCCTGCTGGTGTTCCTGCGTGCGCTGGTGTACGCCAACATCGACATGGCGCGGCGCGTACTGTCGCCGTCATTGCCCATTCGACCCGCGGTCGTGGAAGTCGAAACACAATTGCAATCCGTGCTCGGCAAACTGTTGCTGACCAATGCCATCACACTGACACCGGGCACCTTGTCGATCGACGTCGTCGGCAACCTGGTTACGGTGCACTGGGTGGATTGTCCGCCCGGCCTGGACCTGCATGGCAAGACAGATGCCATCGTCAGCCAGTTTGAACGACACCTGAAAGGCTTCCTGAAATGAGTGCATCCCTGCTGCATGTCATTGCGCTCTGCCTGATGGCTGCCG
>JAOULY010000361.1 GCA_029881775.1 Gammaproteobacteria bacterium | reverse complement strand
TCATGGCCGTCAGTCCCGGCAGGCTGAACAGTCCGCGCGCGGTATCACCCATCAGGTGTGGCGCAACATAAATCACCAGTTCATCGACCAGGCCGGCCTGCAACAACGCACCGTTAAGTACCGCTCCCGCCTCGACATGCACTTCGTTAATTTCGCGTTCACCGAGCATCTGCATGACCCGGGCGAGGTCAAGACGGTCGCCGTCCAGCGGGACTGTCGCGACCTCCGCACCGGCATTCACCAGCGCCGCCCGCCTCCCGTCATCTTCGGCGCCGGTCAATACCAGCGTATGACCGGGCAGGCCGAGTAATTTCGCCGTCGGTGGCAACTGTAAGCGGCTGTCGAGGATGACGCGCAAGGGCTGTAACACCTCGGCATCCCCGAGGCGCGCATTCAGCGAAGGGTCATCCGCCAGCACGGTGCCGATGCCGCTCAGCACGGCACTGGCGCGGGCACGCAAGCGCTGCACATCGTCGCGCGCGTGCGCGCCGGTTATCCACTGGCTCTCACCGCTTGCCATCGCGGTACGCCCATCAAGACTCATGGCGAGCTTGCTGCGCACGAACGGACGTCCCGAACGCATGCGACTGACAAACCCCGGGTTCAGGCTTTCCGCCTGTGCCGCCAGCACACCTTGCGTCACGCGGATACCGGCCTCTTCAAGTGCCTTGATACCGTTTCCCGCCACCTGCGGATTCGGGTCTTCCATGCCAATCACGACGCGCGCAACACCGGCGCCTATCAGGGCATCGGTACATGGCGGGGTACGTCCGTGGTGACAGCAGGGTTCCAGTGTGACAAACGCGGTCGCACCGCGTGCAGCCGTGCCGGCCCGTGCCAGCGCAGCCACTTCCGCATGCGCCTCGCCGGCGCGCATGTGCCAGCCCTCGCCGATGATGTCATTGCCGCTGACAATGACACAGCCGACGCGCGGGTTCGGGTCGGTGGTATAGAGACCGCGCGCGGCGAGGCGCAAGGCGTGCGCCATATATTCATGATCGGTTGCGGAACGCATCGTGGGCTTGCGGTAATCGCCGGTTGCGGCAGATCGCCGGCTATTCGTCCGGTAACAGCGAGATCTGGTCCTTCTTGTCTTCCGCTGTCGGCTCGCGGTCGAGACGATCGATTTCCTCGCGGAAGGCATTCACGTCTTCGAAGCTTCGATAGACGGATGCAAAGCGCACATAGGCAACCGGGTCCAGTTCGCGCAGCTCATTCATGACCCACTCGCCGACCTGGCGCGCGGGAATCTCGCGTTCACCGCTGGCACGCAAGCGATGTTGCAGGCGACTGATGGCTGCATCGACATGGTCGGCCTCGACCGGGCGCTTTTCCAGCGCACGCATCATACCGGCAGACAGCTTGCCCTCGTTGAAGGGTTCACGTGCGCCGTTGCTCTTGATGATGCGCGGCATTACCAGTTCCGGTGACTCGAAGGTGGTAAATCGTTCGCCACAGGCAATGCATTCACGCCGGCGGCGCACCTGGGCGCCTTCACTTGCCAGCCGCGAATCAATGACCTTGGTATCCTGCTTGCCACAAAAGGGACAGTACATTCTATATCTACCGTATTAACCGTTAACCCGTCATTGCGAGCGCAGCGCGGCAATCTCACAACGTTTACGATTCATCTGGAGATTGCTTCGTCACTGTGTTCCTCGCAATGACGAACAACCCGCCATCAACTCCGGCTTGCTAACCATAAACAGGCAACCGTTTGCACAGCGCCAGCACCTTGTTGCGCACGCTCTCGATGACGGCCGGGTTGTTGATATCATCCATCACATCACACATCCAGCCGGCCAGTTCGCGTGACTCCGTCTCGCCCAGTCCGCGGGTGGTAATCGCCGGTGTCCCGACACGGATACCGCTGGTCACAAACGGCGACTGCGGGTCGTTCGGTACAGCATTCTTGTTGACCGTAATATTGGCTGAACCCAGCGCGGCATCGGCCTCCTTGCCGGTCAGTCCCTTGTCGATCAGGTCGACCAGGAACAGGTGATCATCGGTGCCGCCGGAAACCACGTTGTAACCGCGCTCGATAAACACGGCGGCCATCGCCCGCGCGTTGTCCAGCACATGCTGCTGGTAAACGCGGAAGGACGGCTCCAGCGCCTCCTTGAAGGCCACGGCCTTGGCGGCAATCACGTGCATCAGCGGACCGCCCTGGATACCGGGAAACACCAGTGAGTTGAATTTCTTCTCCAGCTCAGGATTGGCCTTCGCCAGGATCAGGCCGCCGCGCGGACCGCGCAAGGTCTTGTGCGTGGTGGTCGTGGTGACGTCGGCAATATTGACCGGGCTCGGATAAATACCGGCCGCAACCAGTCCGGCAACATGCGCCATGTCGACGAACAGGTAGGCACCGACAGCGTCCGCGATATCACGGAACCGCTGCCAGTCAACCACGCGTGAGTAGGCGGAGAAACCTGCCACGATCATCTTCGGCTGGTGTTCTTTCGCCAGCGCCTCGACCTGCTCGTAATCGATCTCGCCCGTGTCATTGTTCAGGCCGTACTGCACAGCGTTGTAGATCTTGCCGGAAAAATTCGGTTTCGCGCCATGGGTCAGGTGACCACCGGCATCCAGGCTCATACCAAGAATGGTATCGCCCGGCGACAGCAGGGCCATGTAGACCGCCGCGTTGGCTTGCGAACCGGAATGCGGCTGCACGTTGGCGTAGTCGGCATTGAACAACTGTTTGGCCCGATCGATCGCCAGCTGCTCGGCAACATCGACATGTTCACAGCCGCCGTAGTAGCGTTTGCCGGGGTAACCTTCGGCATACTTGTTGGTCAGGACGGAACCCTGTGCCTCCAGCACCCG
>JAOULY010000360.1 GCA_029881775.1 Gammaproteobacteria bacterium | reverse complement strand
TGTTCCAGGCGTTATTACCGTTCTCACGGAAGGCGCTCAAGCGCAGCGTGGCGGCTGTAATAGTCGAACCGGCGGGGATGCTCGAGAGGTCAAATTGCACCAGGGCATGCTCCGCGTTATCTCCGCCATCCATTCCAATGATGACATTGTTCTCGCCGCCACGGTTCAATGTCTCACCGGCTTCGATGCGGTTGTCTGCAGTGGCTATCAGCGTGACAGTGACAGGAGCACCGCCGCCGCCACCGCCACCGCCGCCACCGGTGGCCGCGATATCGGCAATCTCTGCATCCGTCAGGGCACGGTCATAGATACGCACATCATCCAGTAGCCCGCCCCATTCCTCACCCATGTAAGTTGAATTACCGATCAACAGGTCGGACGAATTGACATCCGGCGTCTCCGTCGTCGACAGCGTACGTACGAGTACCCCGTCAATATACAGTGCGACGGTATCGGCGGCGTTATCAAACGAGGCGGCGATGTGATACCAGTTACCGGCCGTCAGCCCGGCCCCGCTGGTGGAGAAGACCTGCAGGCTGCCCCCGGCATAGAATTCGATCAGGAGTTCGCCGTTACGCAGGCCTAACCACCAGTTGAAATCACCCGAAGCACCCTTGAACATGACAGCCTGATAACCGGACGAAATACTTGCCGGTTTAATCCAGGACATCAGGGTGAACGCATCGCTCAGGGACAACTGGTCGCTATGCGGAACGGTGACTTCATCGTTGATACCGTCAAAATCCAGCGCCCCGCCAACCTGGCCAGTCGTCCAGGCCGGCCCGTTCACCAGCGTGCCGTCGTGCCCGCCCTCGGAGTCCACGGCCGTGGTGCCGCTGGTCTCGTCCAGCTTCCAGTGTGCGATCGGGCCGGGCAGCGCTGTGCCATCGGCGTTCTCCGCCCACTCGATAGCGCGCTGCATAATCCCCTGGCCATCGGCGTTCAGGGCCGCGACATCGAAGGTCGCAGCGCCCCATGGCAGCTGCACGCGCCGGCCGGCGGCACTGCCGCCCCCGTGCAACGCCGCGCCTGTATCGATCGTCAGCAACGAGGGCTTGTTGTTTGTGTCACTACCGGTGTTGAAACTGTCAGCCAGCGTATTTACGCTGCCATTCGTTGAACCCCGCTGGTACATCGCCTGCAATGACGTGAAGACATTCATGTAACCCATGGCCAGGGGCGCGGTGATGTGGTGGGTGTTGTTCGTGACACGGATCTGATCAAGTGACTTTGACTGGTAATCCGAGGCAAAGCCAAAGGTGTTGGCCAGCGGCATGTTCTCGTTGACCACGCCGATCGTGGCACTGACCAGCTTTGAACCCAGTGCGACATCGCTCACCACCGAGGAAACGTAGGCGACATCGTTACTGGCAACCGCCGCGTCGAAACTGCCCTGGTTGGCACCGTCGTCGATCAGGTTGACGGCATAGCCCCAGGATTCGATCAGGTCGATGCGCAACTGTTCCTGCGCCGTGGGTACAGCGTCGGCGGTAACGAACAGCAGCTGTTTGGGAGGCGCAGCGCCGGTATTACCCGTACCCCACTGCAGCGCACGCTGCACCAGCAGCTGGCCGTTGCTGTTCAGGTAGTCCCAGTTGAACTTGCCCTCACGACCCAGCGGCAGCATCACGCGCCGGCCGGCGAGCGGGGCACCGCCGGCGCCCAGCGCACCCTTGTCCAGTACCACCAGCGAACCGGCACCGCCGCTGTCCGCCAGGGTCTGCAGCCCCGGCGCCTCGGTGCCGGAAACGGTCAGTTGCTCCATACCCGCCGTATAGATGTCCAGCGGACCGGTCGGGAACAGCGCGGTGATGTAATGGCTGGTGTCGATGACGTTGATGGCCGGGCCCACCGGCCAGGCACTGCCTGACGCGATGCCAAGTGCACTGTTTTCCAGGCCCTCCTCGTTGATCACACCAATGGTCAAG
Source organism: Gammaproteobacteria bacterium (assembly GCA_029881775.1). GTDB lineage: Bacteria > Pseudomonadota > Gammaproteobacteria > UBA9214 > UBA9214 > UBA9214. The sequence continues at coordinate 905 of JAOULY010000360.1, read as the reverse complement.
GCAGTGAGTTTGTTGCCCAGCGTGGTGTCATTCACGCTCTCCGAGACATAGACCACGTCATTACTGGTAGCCGCTGACTGAATACCGCCTTCACTGGTATTGTCATTTTTAAAATTAACGACGTAACCCCAGGACTCGAACAGCGCCTTCTTTTTGCGATCACCGGGCGTAATGGCCGAGGGATCATCATCGTCCACCATCATCAAGATATTACCGGCGCCCTGCGGCGCCAGGCAGGGGCTGCCGCATTCGCAGGCGTAGGTAACAGTGAGCCTGGGTCGCAGGGTCGGGTCGGTGGCATCGCTGCTGAGAAACTGGGCATGCGCATTGGTGGATTCGGGCACCAGCGCCAGGCCCTGGTTCGGGAAGGTGCCGCTGACCCAGCCGCTCACCAGCCCGGTGATATCCCAGCTAAACCAGTCACTGGTGCCTGCGGGAATCGTGGTAGTGGCATAGTCTTCGCTGGCGAAATCACCCCCCGGGCTGGCCCAGGCCTGGCCGGTATCGCGCTCGTTCCAGGTGACGCCGGGCGCGGTGCCGCCGTTGCCGGCGCCCTCGACCCAGTCGCCGGTGATGCGCCGCACACCGACCGACCCGCCAGCCGTGCTGGTGGTTTTCTGGTACAGCGCGAGCTGTGCGCTGTGGACCTTCGCGCCGTGCGGTATCCCGCCGAGGTTGAACTGCAGCAGGCTGTAATAGTCGGAGTCGCTCCCCCAGTCCCGGACATAGAGTGAAGTGTTGGCCCCGTAGTTCCAGGCCGCCCTCCATTGGTAGATCATGGCGTCCTTGCCTTCGGAGCCGGGCTGCAACCACAGGGTTCCGGGTGGCTGGTAGGCCGGCACATCAGTCCGGGTCAGGTTGCGGGTGATGTCGTTGGCCGGTGACGGGTTGCCGGCGAGTGTGCC
>JAOULY010000039.1 GCA_029881775.1 Gammaproteobacteria bacterium | reverse complement strand
TAATCATGGCATGGATACCGTCGTCTACCCCGGCACCTTCGACCCGATCACCAACGGCCACACCGACCTGGTCGAACGCGCTGCCCGCCTGTTCGATAAGGTCATCGTCGCGGTTGCGGTGAACCCGGACAAGGCCGCCGCATTCCCGGTCGACACGCGCGTGTCGCTGGCGCGTGAGGTGCTGGCGCATATCGTGAATGTCGAGGTCTGCAGTTTCGACAACTTGCTGGTGGACTTTGTCAGGCAGCGCGAGGCCGGCGTCATCCTGCGCGGCTTGCGTGCGGTGTCTGACTTCGAATACGAATTCCAGCTTGCCGGCATGAACCGCCATCTCGCACCCGAAATTGAAACCCTGTTCCTGACGCCGGCCGAACAATACGCCTACATCTCGTCCAGCCTGGTGCGGGAAATCGCCAGTCTCGGTGGTGATGTCACGCCGTTTGCCCACGGGAAAGTTGTTGCTGCATTGCGCGGGCGCATGAACTAAAGTGTTTTGATGTTGCCACACATTAATAGATAAACAGATAGACTGAGCACGGAAATACCCATGGCATTGATGATTACCGATGAATGTATCAATTGTGACGTGTGCGAACCGGAATGTCCCAATGATGCGATTTATCAGGGTGACGAGATTTACGAGATCAATCCGGCGCTATGTACCGAGTGTGTCGGTCATTTCGAAACATCGCAGTGTGTCGAGGTGTGCCCGGTCGAGTGTATCCCGCTGAATCCGGATTACGTCGAAAGCAAGACCCAGCTGATGCTCAAGTACGAGCAGCTAATGGCCGGCAAGGCGGCTGGATGATCAGGCACGCACATATTACGTATACAGGGCTCCTTATCGGGGCCTTTCTATTATTGCTGCTTGGCACCCTGCCAGGCTGTTCAAAGACCGCGCATCAATCACATCCAGCGGCTATCGCCAGTGCGCATCCGCTGGCGACAAAGGCCGGCATGGAAATCCTTGCGGCCGGCGGCAACGCATTTGACGCCGCGGTTGCCGTCAGCGCGGTACTGGCTGTGGTCGAGCCGCACGGTTCCGGTCTCGGTGGCGGTGGTTTCTGGTTGTTGCATCGCGCCAGTGACGGTTTCAATGTGATGGTCGACGGGCGTGAACAGGCGCCACTGGCGGCACATCGTGACATGTACCTGGATGCGGACGGCAAGGTCGTGCCGGGACTGTCCGTCGATGGCGCACTGGCGGCCGGTATTCCCGGCGAGCCGGCGGCGCTGGTGCATATCGCCGATCGCTACGGGCGCCTGCCGCTGGCGCAGTCGCTGGCACCGGCTATCCATTTTGCCCGCAAGGGTTTTCCGGTTGATGCGCACTATCGCCGCATGGCGGACTTCCGGCTGGACGCGTTATCGGCCGATCCGGTAGCCGCGGAAATTTTCCTCGAAGACGGTGCCGTCCCGGAAGAGGGCCATGTCATTGTCCAGACCGATCTGGCCAACACACTGCAGGCCATTGCACGACGCGGCCGCAAGGGTTTTTACGAGGGCGATGTTGCGCGCCTGCTGGTTGAGGGTGTGACGGCGGCTGGCGGGATCTGGACACAGGAAGACCTGGGAAAATACCAGGTCGTGGAACGCAAGCCGGTGTCTGGTGAATACATGGGTTACACGATCACATCGGCAGCGCCACCCTCTTCAGGTGGCGTGGCGCTGGTGACCATGCTGAATATCCTGGCCGACTACCCGTTGCCGGAGATGAGCGTGGCAGATCGTACCCATGTGATGATCGAGGCCATGCGGCGTGCCTATCGTGACCGGTCAGAGTTCCTTGGTGACCCGGACTTCGTGAACGTACCCGTCAAGCGACTGACCGGAAAAATCTACGCGCGCGCCATCGCCACGACCATCAAGCCGCACCGGGCAACACGCAGTGCATCATTCGGCGTGCCAGGCACGCTTGCCGGGGGAGACAGCACGACCCACTTCTCGGTGCTGGATGCAGACGGCAATCGCGTGGCTGCCACGCTGAGCATCAATTACCCGTTCGGTGCCGCCGTTGTGCCGCCCGGGACCGGCGTACTGCTGAACGACGAGATGGATGATTTCTCCGCCAAGCCGGGTGTGCCAAACGTCTATGGCCTGGTCGGCGCAGAGGCCAATGCCATCGAGCCCGGCAAGCGGCCGCTGTCGAGCATGTCGCCGACCTTTGTTGAAAATAAAGACGGCGTGGCTATTCTCGGTACGCCCGGTGGCAGTCGCATTATCACCATGGTGCTGCTGGGCATCCTCGACCTGGTGGATGGCAACGGGCCGGAATCCTGGGTCAGCCTGCCGCGCTTTCATCACCAGTACCTGCCGGATGTTGTGCAGCATGAGGAAGACGCATTCGATGCCGCTACCCTGCAGTTGCTGAGGGCGAAAGGCCATACGTTCAAACCGCACCAGTCAACCTGGGGCAATATGCAGGCAATCTATCTCGACAAGAATACCGGCAAGGTATCCGCCGCCAGTGATCCGCGCGTAAGCGGTGTGGCAATCGTTGCGGAGTAACCGGGTTGCCTGGGTCTGCCGCGGTGTTTGTTACGCATTCCCGATAGCATAAAAAGCGCTTCCCATCTCCCTTAGGGACGTCTACAGGGAAGTAGGCGGTAGAGCGAAGCAGGACGCTGGAGCCGAGAGGGCCGGGGAGAGCGAAGCGAGGGGCCGGGGGTTAAAACAAGCCTCTTGATATGCAAAGCAATGTCTGGAAATTAAATCAATCGCGCCTGCAAGGCGCTCCTACAGGTACATCAAGAATTGCAGGTATGCATCACCCTTCTCCCTCCGGAGCGATTTCAGGGAGGAAGTGAGACAGGGAGCCTGTCGAGAGGCTTGTAGGAGATAGAGCGGAGCAGGATGCCGGAGCCGAGAGCGAAGCAGGAGCAATTGTTTCGCTGGAGATTCTCAACCCCCTCTCCCTCCGGGACGCCTACAGGGAAGTAGGCGGTAGAGCGAAGCAGGACGCTAGAGCCGAGAGGACCAGGGAGAGGGGATAGAATTTCAAGCAATTAACTTCTTTGATCTCCGGTCCCTCGCTGCGCTCTCCCCAACCCTCCCCCTGAGGGAGAGGGGGTTATGGGGTGTCAGTGAAACCGGGCTATTACCTGGGCACTGTTTGATCAGCGCACATACGAGCTGTTCACGGCATCAAACTCGTGGTGAGTTAACCGCCTGGTTTCCCGTAGGTGCGTAGACCTCCGGCAGCTTATTCGGCCGGGTTTGTGTCGCGGCTCCAGGGCCAGCGGAAACCGGACCGACGCTCGCCGTCACGCACCCTGTCCTCTTCGTTACGCATTTTGCGTTGACGCTCGCGTTCCATATCATTTTCACGATCACCACGGCCATCCCGGTCGGAGTCGTCACGATCCCGGTCGCCGCGGCCATCCCGGTCGGAGTCGTCACGATCCCGGTCGCCGCGGCCATCCCGGTCGGAGTCGTCACGATCCCGGTCACGCCGGCCGTCCCGGTCGTAATCATCATGATCACGGTCATATCGACCCTCCCGGTCTGAGTCCCGGTCGCGCCGGTAGCGATCATCTCGGTCATGGTCGTGGTCATCCTCACCGTCGTGGGAATGTTTTTCCTTTTTATTATGTTTGTCTTTTTTGAGCTTTTCCCCCTCGCGCTTGAACTTGGCATTCTCGTTGGCATGCTCCCAGGCGCTATCGCTCGGGCCCTTCTCGCCGCCCTTGGCGGCGTGTGCCTGCAGGGGCAGGGCAAGGATGAGCAGGGATGAAATCATCAGGGCGGTCTTTTTCATGGCTTGGTCCCGTTGTGTTAAAGGAATGGATAATAATTTACAGGGAATCATACAGGGTTGGAAATGCGGCCTGTGAACATTTGTGTCAATCTGCCGGCAGGTCAGGTGCGGCGCACAATAATCTCCACCGGCGCACAACAACCGGCCGCAATATTCTCGACCATGTTGGTGATCTTGGCCGGTGCGTTTTCACCCATGGCGATATGTACGCCCAGCGGGGGTGGGGTCTCCCCGGCAGCGGCCATGCGTTCGCGCGTCTCGGCAAAGAAATCCGCGGCAAACTCGCGGCGATTGTGTACCTCGATGACATCGAAGCCTGCCTGTTGCAGTGCGGCAACATACTGCGCCTGTGTCGCCAGTGCGCTGGTATCGGGAACGGAAGACCATGGCACGGGATACTTCAGTTCATCGTTACCGGTTTTCATGACGTCATATACGCCGAACACGGCGCCGGGCCGCAGCAGGCGGTAGACTTCGCTGAACAGGCCGGCCTTGTCGGCGATATTCATGCCGACATGCAGCATGATGGCCGCATCGAAACTGCCCTCGGTAAACGGCATATCGAGTGCGTTGCCATGGTGCAGTTCAACCAGATTATCAAGGCCGACCCACTGGCACAGGGCCGTGCCGGTTTCGATAAATTCAGGTGTCAGGTCGATGCCGGTGACACGGCAGCCGAAGCGGCTGGCGACGAACCGCGAGGTGCCGCCAATGCCGCAGCCAACGTCGAGTACGTGGTCATTCCCGCCGAGCCCCAGCTGGCTGGTGAATTCTTCCGAGGCCTGCCGTCCGCCGATGTGGAATTCATCGACCGGCGCCAGTTCATCGACCGTGACAGATGCAGGTGTCTTGCCAATCGATTCGATGCCGGCGGTAATCTTCGCCAGCAGGCTGCCGTGCGTGTAGTGTTCAGCAACGCTGTCCGTCATGCGTGACTCCGTGTCTTTATGTGACGATATGCAGTGCCAGCCATGGCACAATATTAAAAAGAAAAATGCCGATCTTGTAGAGCGCCATGCCCTGGTAATGAATGGCGTCGAAGCGCTCCGGCGTCAGCGCAAACCAGCGACTGTGGAAGCGGTAGGTCCAGTCATGGGCAAGCGTGAAAAACACTAACCACCAGAGCAGGGCGCCCATGTTGATCAGGATGCACCAGCCGAGTACTTCACGGAGAAGTTCTGTTGACATGCCCGGAGTATAGACTACGACCGGCAGACACACCTGTGTTCCATAAATGAGTACAGGCAGGAGGCACCAGTCCATGGATGGGTGCGGTAGGGCGAAGCAGGAGCCAGAGCCGGGGGCAATGCATGAGCAATTACCGAAGCGGGACAAATTCGTAAGGAATGAATCTGGACGACCGAAAGCCGGCCCGAAGATCAGGGCACAGGGAAGTACCCCGCAATCCAGCCCCTGGTCAGGCGAAATCAGCCAAGGTCATCACGATAGCGGCCGGCCCTGCGAACAATCTCCCGCGCCGCGTCACCGTAACGCCGTATCCACTGAGCAAGCACAGCATCACTGATCTGGCCGCCGCGCTGTAACTGGTTTTCAAGGCGCTGCAGTCCGTCTTCAGAAATACGATTATCGCGCGAGATGCCGGGTTGCCCGGCTGAAAAATCTTCGTTCATCGCTGGCACTTCGGGCAATAAAACGTCGAGCGTTGACCCTGTCTTATTTCCCTGATCGGTACGCGGCAACTGATGCAGGGTTCGCCGGTCTTGCCGTACACGTTCAGGTGCTGGCTGAAATAGCCGGGCTTGCCCTCGTCGTTGACGAAGTCGCGCAGTGTCGTGCCGCCCTGGCTGATCGAGTCGGTCAGGACCTCCTTGATAACTTCTGCGAGCAGTTTATATTTTTCCCGGCTGACGCGCCCGGCGGCCCGTTTCGGATTGATGCCGGCCATGTAGAGCGACTCGCTGGCATAGATGTTGCCGATGCCGACCACGACGTGACTGTTCATGATGAACTGTTTTACGTCCACCTTGCGGCCGCGCGATTGTGTGTGCAGGTAGTCGCCGCTCAGTTCGTCGCTCAATGGTTCCACGCCGAGTTCACGCAGCAGCTTGTGTTGCAGGGGATCGCGCGTGGTCCAGTGCAGGCTGCCGAAGCGCCGTGGGTCGGTGAAGCGCAGGGTCTTGTAATGCGGAAAGACAAGATCGATGTGGTCGTGTTTTTCCGGCGGCACGATGGCATTGACGATGCGCAGGCTGCCGGACATGCCGAGGTGCAGGATCAGTGTGCCGCTGTCGGTTTCCATCAGCAGGTATTTTGCGCGCCTGCTGACGTGTCTGATGGTTTCGCCGGTGATCGCTTCTTCCAGTCGTTTCGTGACCGGCCAGCGCAGGTTGCGGTTGCGGACGACGATGCGATTAACCGTCTTGCCGGTGATGTGCGGCGCTATGCCGCGACAGGTGGTTTCGACTTCGGGGAGCTCAGGCATCGTGTGCACCATTCCCGAGTGGGTGGGAATCCAGTCCCGGTGATTGTCGACAGGGTGTGCCAAGCCTATAGCATCAGGGGTGTCTTTATCAATCGGGTGGTGTTCTTGTTGCCTGGTTGCTCCAGGACTGGAAGGCCGTTGCCTGCAGAATCAGACCTGGATTGCGAGCACCTCCCTGCATCCCGCCCTTAGGGCCGACCGTCGGTCGTCCAGATTCGCTCCATACGAATTTGTCCCGCCCCGGCAATTGCTAAATGCAGTCGTGCGCAGGAACGAAGTAATTATTATTCTCTGTGACTTCTGTGTGCTCTGTGGCCAGTGTTTTATTTTTTTATTTTTGCGCCTTTGCGCCTTTGCGCGAAAAATACTATCCATTAAATAACTCAATTACAGGCAGGATTGCGGGGTAATGGTAGTGAGTTTAACTATCAGGTTCGGCCATGAATTCCAGTAGTTTCAGACCCGCATCGCCGGCCAGGTGGTACTGGATACCGCGGTCGGGGCGGCTCAGGATGATGTCTTTGTAGTCCCGCTGCAGCGTGAATTCCAGTGCTTCATCGACGCCCTGCAGGTGAACGCGCAGGGTTTCGCCCAGGTAGCCACTCGCTTCACGCACGTACAGGGCGCGGGCATTTTCCCAGTCGCTGACCAGTGTGCGAATAGCGTCGGCGCCGACGGTTTTATCCTCAGGCTGCAGTTGCCAGTTCATGTCGCTGTCGCGTTGCAGGGACAGGCCCGGCAGTTCCAGGCGGGTCACGACGGCACCCGGTGGCAACAGCCGACGGTCAATGAAGTTGGTATAGCGCGCATTCAGCAAGTGCTGAAAACGGTCCGGCACCAGGTATACAGTCGTGTCATGCATGACATAACGGTTCCTGTCGATCGGCTCGGTGGTGCCGATTTCGAATCGCGCATCATCGAACGAGATGTCCACCAGCGGAGGCATCAGGCCCATGGGTTTGAGGTCCAGTGTTGACGCAGGATATTTACGGTCGGTGACACTGCGCAGCAGGGCGAGCAGGGTGCCGACCTGGAAATCGTCGGCGCGGTATTCCGTCTGCCCGACTATGAACCACTGCCCGTCGCGTTTAACAAAGGACAGTGGTTCGCCCTGCAGCCGCGTGATTTTTATGGATGACACACTATCCGGGTCGATGTTGCTGATGGTGGACCGGTTGTCATCAGTCGCCTTGTCGGGATCGATATATATAAACAGCGCCAGCCCGAGCACCACGATGGCCAGCATCAGGTTCAGTAACAGTCTGCGTGCCATGCCTGTCTCAGCGCCTGCGCCGGCGCATCCAGATGACCAGCCCCGCCAGCAGCAGCAACAGCGGCAGGCCAAACAGGAAACCGAAACCGATGACCGTGCGCGCGGTGTTGGTGAGGACCAGCGAGGCGTCCGGCGCGGTCCTTACACGGATACTGATAAAGGCATCGTCGTGGCTGAGCCAGTGGACGATTTGCAGGCCAAGGGCCATGTTGCCGGCGTTGCCGAGGTAGGTGTTCGACAGGAAGTCGCCGTCACCGATGACCATGACACGTTGTTCTTTTTCATCTTCACCGGTTTCGGGTGTGCGCGTCATGACCACGCCGATATCCAGCGGGCCGGACCGTTCATCCGTCTCCGGGTCAAAGCGAATCTCGCCCTGTAATTCGCCGATCTCGGTCCATGAGCGCGCCAGCGTGGTCAGCAGCGGCAGCGATTCCCAGCCGCTGTCCTCGTTGATGTCCATGGCGGCCGCTTCCGGGAAGACGCTGACGGTGGACATCTCGCGGGTGATTTCATGACGCGGGTAACCGGTGACAATTGCGAAGGTGGGTTCCTCGACACCGAACATTTGCCCGGTGGCATCCACGACCGTACCGGGCAGGAAGCTGATACCGAGCTGGTCGGCCAGCGGTTGCAGGGTTTCCGGTCGTTTGGGTTCGGACAGCCACAGCAGGTTGCCGCCGGCGCTCACGTAGTCCTGCAGGGCGATAACCTCGCCGGGCAGCAGTTCGACCTGTGGGCTGGCAAGCACCAGCAGGTGTGTGTTTTCGGGAATGGCGGCCTCGGACAGGTTGTGCGTTTGCACGCGCAGTCCCTTGTTTTCCAGTTCGCGACCGAAGATGCCGAGGCCGTGATTGGTATCGCCGTGGGGTTTGCGCTCGCTATGCCCGGTGATGAATACAATCCAGCGCTCATCCCGGCGTGACAGGCGCAGCAGGGCGTTGGTGAACTGTAACTCGGCCAGTGTTTGCACTTTCTCGTGACTGTCACCATAACTGATAACGATTTCGCCGCCACTGGCGATGCCGAGTTCACGTGCGCGTTCGGGGACCGTGTCCGGGTTGATTATTTCCAGCGTAATGTCGTGCTTGTAACGCTGGTAACTGGCGACCAGGTCTTTCAGTTGATCGCTCAGCAACGGGTCGTCACGCATGAAGGCGGTAATGGTGACCGGTCCGGGCATGGTATCGAGCAGTTCGCGTGTTTCCGGTGAAATGCTGTTACGTGCGCCGAAGGTCCAGTCCGCCTGGTAGACATATTGTGTGCTCAGCCAGGCCAGCATGCCGATGATGCCGGCATACAGCACGGTAAACGCGACGGTCTGCAGGCGGAACAGTTTGCTTGAGTTGCGCGAGACTTTCATGGCATCAGTGCGGCAGGCGTGTCGCGTCGAGGCGGCGGATGGTGAAGCCGATGAACAGCGCGATCATCAGCACGTAATAGCCGACATCCATGCTGTTGAATACGCCCTTCAGCAGTGTCTGGTAATGCGACAGCATGGACAGGTAACTCACCACGCCATCCGCCTGCGCGGAGTCGGCCTGGTCGATAATCCACAGCAGCAGCAACAGGCCGAAGGTGGTGACGGCTGCCACGACCGGCTGTTCGGTCAGCGAGGACATGTACAGGCCGATCGCGGCGAAGGCCGCCAGCATGAGGCCGAGACCGAGCAGTCCGGCGGCCAGCTTGCCGAGGTCAAGGTCCGTGCCGACCATCAGCGACAGCGGCATCAGCGTCAGCATGACCAGTACCGCGAGGAAGAATCCGAGGATGCCGAGGTACTTGCCAAGCACGATTTCCGTCATCGACACCGGTGCGGAGAACAGCAGGCTGATGGTGCGCGCGCGGTATTCTTCACTGAGACTGCGCATGGTGACCAGCGGCGTGATCAGCAACAGCACGATCGCGGCATTGGCCAGCAGCGGCGCGACCACGATGTCGGCGACGCCGGGTGCGCCCTCGATCGCGGCCAGTCGTGGCTGCAGTGCCAGCCAGGTTTCGATCTGGGCGAGGAACAGCCAGGCCATGATGAACTGGGTGACGGCAAGGATTGCCCAGGCCAGCGGCGACAGGAACAGGCTGCGCAGTTCGCGTGCGGCGATGGTGAAGATCATGCGGCCGCCCCCTCGACGTGCGCAGCCGTATCGCCCGCGGTCAGTTCGATAAAGACCTGCTCCAGCGTATGCCGTTCGGTGACCAGTTCCTGCAGGCGCCAGCCGTAGGCGACCGACTGTTCGACCAGTGCCTCGGCCGGGCTGTCGCCGGAATATTCGATGCGTACCCGCTGATCATCCAGTCGCCGGGCTGCACTTACGCCCGGCAGCTGTTGCAGTGTCGCGATGTCCGGCGCGTTGGCGAAACGCACCAGCAGCGCGGTGGCATCGAGGCGTGCATCGATGCCTGCAGTGGTGTCTGTGAATACCAGTTGCCCGTTATGGATGATCTGCACCCGGTTACAGGTGGCCTGGACCTCGGGCAGGATGTGTGTCGACAGGATAATGCCGTGGTCCTCGCCCAGTTCGCGGACAAGGCTGCGTATCTCGCGGATCTGCAGCGGGTCGAGTCCGACCGTCGGTTCATCGAGAATGACAACCGGCGGGGTATGGATGATGGCCTGCGCGATACCGACGCGTTGCTGGTAGCCCTTGGACAGGTTGCCGATCAGGCGCGTCGCCACATCGCCAAGTCCACAGCGGTCTTTTGCGGTGGCCAGTGCCGCTGCGATCCTGTTGCGCGGGATGCGATTCAGGCGGGCGCAGTAAGCGAGGTACTCATCCACAGTGAGTTCGCGGTAGACCGGCGGCTGTTCGGCCAGGTAACCGATCGCCTGCTTGGCATCCTTCGGCCGGTCCAGCAGGTCGATACCGTTGATAATGATTTCGCCGGCGCTGGGCGACAGGTTGCCGGTGAGCATTTGCATGGTGGTGGACTTGCCGGCGCCGTTCGGGCCGAGAAATCCCAGTACATCACCGCGCGCAAGCTCGAAGCTGACTGCATTCACGGCACAGTGCTGGTTGTAGTAGCGGGACAGGCCGTTGACCTGTACCAGGGTGTTTGATGACATGGGGGTATTATTACGCCTGCCGCAATTTATACAAGCTGATGCGCATTATTATATCTGTTATTCACGCTGTCCCTGTAGGAGCGCAGGAATGCGCGAATATCAATAGCTGGCTAATTCGCGGACGGCGTCCGCTCCTACAGGCTAATAATCAATCAGTGAATCAATGGCGCCAGGCTCGATTGATTTATAATCCCCGCGGATGGGGTCTTTCGCGAAGGAAAATAATCAATCGGGTTTTAATCCGCCCGATCGCTGGCTTGGCGTCGACACCGGCGGCACCTTTACCGACTTTGC
>JAOULY010000358.1 GCA_029881775.1 Gammaproteobacteria bacterium | reverse complement strand
GTCGAGCGCGCAGTTCAGGGCCGTCTGCCCGCCCATGGTCGGCAACAGCGCGTCCGGCCTCTCGACCTCGATAATGCGCGCCACGGTCTGCCACTGCACCGGCTCGATATACACGGCATCGGCCATGTCCGGGTCGGTCATGATGGTGGCCGGGTTCGAGTTCACCAGGATCAGGCGGTAACCTTCCTCGCGCAACGCCTTGCAGGCCTGCGCACCCGAATAGTCGAACTCGCAGGCCTGGCCGATGACGATCGGACCGGCACCGATAATCAGGATGCTTTTTATGTCAGTTCTTTTTGGCATAAATATTCTTGCCACAGAGATCACAGAGGGCACTGAGGAAACAAACTTCCAGAAAACCGATTGTGATAACAATCACGTGAGGTAGAGAAATCCGTGATTGTGCCCTTGCAGTATTAAATCTCTGTGTCCTCGGTGTCCTCTGTGGCTATTGTGTTGCTTTAATCATTCCAATAAAACGGTCGAACAGCGGTGCTACATCGTGCGGGCCGGGGCTGGCTTCCGGGTGTCCCTGGAAACTGAACGCCGGGCAGTCGCTGCGTGTCACGCCCTGCAGGGAATCGTCAAACAGTGAGCGGTGTGTCGGCACGAGGTTATCCGGCAGGCTGTCATCGTCTACCGCGAAGCCGTGGTTCTGGCTGGTAATCATGACAACACCGGACTCGAGGTCCTGCACCGGGTGGTTCGCGCCATGGTGACCGAATTTCATCTTCATGGTCCGCGCACCGCTTGCCAGTGATAACAACTGGTGGCCAAGACAGATGCCAAATAACGGGATGCCGGTACCGAGGTATTCGCGAATGGCATCGATGGCGTAATCGCAGGGCTCGGGATCGCCGGGACCATTGGAGAGGAATATTCCGTCCGGCTGCAGCGCCAGCACGTCGGCCGCGGGTGTCTGCGCCGGGACCACGGTGACACGGCAGCCGCGATCGACCAGCATGCGCAGGATATTGCGCTTCACACCATAATCGCAGGCCACCACGTGGTAAGGCAGATCATCATCCGCGCGCGCGGCCGGCATGCCGGTCCCGAGCGCCCAGCTGCCCTGGCGCCATTCATACGGTTCAGCCGTGGTCACTTCTTTGGCGAGATCCATACCCTTGAGACCGGGACAGGCACGCGCCTGTGCCAGCGCCTGCGCCTCGTCGAGGTGATCGCCTGCCATGATGCAGCCGTTTTGTGCGCCCTTCTCGCGCAGGATCCGGGTCAGTCGACGTGTATCGATATCTGCAATGCCAAGGACATTGTTCCTGTCGAGGTAATCTTCCAGTGATGATTCGCTACGCCAGTTACTCGACAGTAACGGCAGGTCACGGATAACAAGACCGGAACAATGAATCGAGGCGGCTTCTTCATCATCGGCATTGACGCCGACATTGCCGATATGGGGATAGGTCAGGGTGACGATCTGCCGGGCGTAGGACGGGTCGGTCAGAATTTCCTGGTAGCCGGTCATGGCGGTATTGAATACCACCTCGCCGCTCACCTGGCCGTCAACACCAATAGCAATACCACGGAATATACTTCCGTCTGCAAGCGCCAACAGGGCCGCTTTTCTCAACTCAACCTCCCCTTCTGACGTAGAAAACGGGAGGGTCCCGTGGAACCATCCCGTTCACGTGCAACTGGATAATCTGCTCAATGTATCAGGCGAATTCTACTGGATGCGAGCTGCCTGTGTCTAATGCTTTAACCCCGGACGGGATCGGCAAGGAGGCATAAGGGAATACCGCAAATGGCTGCCATGGATTGCGCGGCGCACAATCCGGGCGACAGATTCGTGACTTATTTCAGACCCAGTACGTCCTGCATATCGAACAGGCCGCTGTCCCGCCCGGCCAGCCAGCCGGCGGCGCGGACCGCGCCATTGGCAAACGTCATGCGACTGGAGGCCTTGTGGGTGATCTCGATCCGCTCGCCGTCACCGGCAAACAGCACGGTATGGTCACCGACAATATCGCCGGCACGAATGGTTTCGAAACCGATGGTCTTGCGGTCACGCTCACCGGTATGTCCCTCGCGCCCGTAGACGGCGCAGTCCGACAGCTTGCGACCCAGCGCATCGGCCACCACCTCACCCATCCGCAACGCCGTGCCGGACGGGGCATCGACCTTGTGACGGTGATGCGCCTCGATTACCTCGATATCGACCTCGTCACCCAGCACGCGTGCCGCCATATCCAGCAACTTGAGACACAGGTTGACGCCGACACTCATGTTCGGCGCGAATACCACGGCGATATCGCTGGCTGCAGCCGCGATGGCGGCCTTTTGCGTATCGTCGAAACCGGTGGTACCGATGACCATGCGCCGACCGGCGCGGCGGCAGACCTCGAGGTTCGCAAGGGTCGGCTGCGGGCGGGTAAAGTCGATCAGCACATCAAAGTCGTCAATCACGGCAGTGATGTCCGCGCCCACGCTGACACCCAGTTTGCCGATACCGGCCAGCTCACCGGCGTCACTGCCAAGCAGCGTACTGTCCGGATGCTCCAGCGCGACCGTGACTTCGAGGTCATCAAGCGGCTGACAGGCCTCGATCAGGCTGCGGCCCATGCGACCGGCGGCACCGGTTATTGCGATTCTTGTCATTGGAGATCCTGTTTTAACCTGCTTTGCCACAGAGCACACAGGGTACACAGAGAAGATACAAAACCCAAGATTTTTGCCTGGCTGACCGGCCCGTCACCTGAAGCAGGATTTTTCCGTCATTGCCGCAAACGATTACACCAGGGACAGGCAGGATTATTTTTCAGACGGTGTCAGCAAATGTAGGGTGCGCCGTGCGCACCAGTCGCTGCTGTATGTATCCCGTGGTGCGCACGGCGCACCCTACGATGTTTTT
>JAOULY010000359.1 GCA_029881775.1 Gammaproteobacteria bacterium | reverse complement strand
CACACAGCCTGGGTCGGAAGCTGCCGTTATGCGATTGTTTATATTAGCGGATGGTGTAGGACCGGAATAGGTCGGCTGAAGACATCAATCAATATTTTGGTATTAGTCATAGAGTGATTTCACGAGCGCCCTATTAGGGTCGCTTATTGCCTTCAAGACATTTCTATATGGCGGTTGGCTGAACGACCGGGTCGAGCTGATCCGGATATCCATCTGAAACTGTCTGTCAGATCTGCTCTGAACTACTACAAATTATGGCTCGTCTTTGCGCAAGACTTCTATCCGGTCTACTTTCTGGTAACCCCGCGGCAACTTGCGTCCACGACGACCGCGCTCACCGGCAAATTCATCCACCTCGTCAGCCTTCATGGTCTTGTGTTTCTTGCCGGCGTATACAGTCAGCTTTTCGCCGTCCTGGATACAGTCAATCGCGACGACGTACTCTTCCCGCGTCTTCAGCCTGGCCGACGGGACATTGATAATCTTGTTGCCCTTGCCGCGCGACATTTGCGGCACCTCTTCCAGCGCGATTACCAGCGTATAGCCTTCGCTCGTAACTGCCACAATCCAGTCATCCTTGAGACTCCTGACCCGTACCGGGGGTAATACACCACAACCCTTCGGCACCGACAGGGTCGATTTACCGGCCTTGTTACGCGTGATGGTATCTTCCAGTTTCGTAACGAAGCCATAACCGGCATCACTTGCCAGCAGGTAAAGATCGCCCGGCTCTCCCAGCATGACGCCGGCAAAGCGTGCGCCGTTAGCGGGCTTGAGACGACCGCTTAACGGCTCTCCCTGGCCACGCGCACCCGGTAATGTGTGCGCGGTCACTGCGTATGTTTTGCCGAAGGAATCGATAAACACCGCCATCTGGTTACTGCGGCCACGGGCGGCAGCCAGGAAACCATCACCGGCCTTGTAACTCATATCTTCCGGATTGATGTCATGCCCCTTCGCCACGCGCACCCAGCCGTTACTGGACAACACCACCGTCACCGGTTCGGTCGGTACCAGCGTGGACTCATCCATAACACGGGCAGCCGCCCGCTCGACCAGCAGTGAACGGCGCTCGTCACCGAAAGTCTCCTCATCGGCGAGTATCTCTTTCTTGATCAGCGTCTTCAGGCGCTGACTGGAACCGAGCGTCATCTTCAGCGCATCGCGTTCCACCGCCAGTTCTTTCTGTTCACCCTTGATCTTCATCTCCTCGAGCCGGGCAAGCTGGCGCAGGCGGGTATCGAGAATGTAATTGACCTGGTCTTCGGAAAGGCTGAAACGCTTTATCAGCACAGCCTTCGGCTGGTCCTCTGTGCGGATAATATGAATCACTTCATCCAGGTTCAGGTATGCGATCAACAGGCCATCCAGCAGGTGCAGGCGCCGGTTGACCTTGTCGAGGCGATATTCCAGCCGACGGGTGACCGTCACTTTGCGGAACTCGAGCCACTCCTTCAGTATATCCAGCAGGTTCCAGGTCCGTGGCCGGCCGTCCAGGCCGATCATGTTCAGGTTAATACGCGCCGTTCGTTCGAGGGACGTACTGGAAAACAGGTGCGACATGAGCGCATCGACATCAACACGATTGGAACGCGGCACAATGACCAGCCGCGTCGGATTCTCGTGATCGGATTCATCACGCAAGTCCTCTACCATCGGCAGCTTTTTGGCCAGCATCTGCGCGGCAATCTGCTCCAGCACCTTGCCGCCGGAGGTCTGGTACGGTAACGCCGTGACGATGATTTCGCCGTTCTCGATCTCGTAGCAGGCACGCATGCGCACGCTGCCGTTGCCGCTCTTGTAGGCCTCGACCAGTTCCGCTCGCGGTGTAATGATCTCCGCCCCGGTCGGAAAGTCCGGACCCTGGATGATTTCGCACAGTTCATCGAGCGTGGTCTTCGGCTTGTCGAGCAACAGGATCGCGGCCGCCGCCACCTCGCGCAGGTTATGCGGTGGAATATCCGTGGCCATACCAACGGCAATACCGGCGGCACCATTCAGCAACACGTTCGGCAGGCGTGCCGGCAACAGCACCGGCTCATCCATCGTGCCGTCGAAATTGGCCGTCCAGTCGACCGTGCCCTGCCCCAGCTCGGCGAGCAACACTTCCGCATACGGCGCCAGGCGCGCCTCGGTATAACGCATTGCGGCAAACGATTTCGGATCGTCGGGCGAACCCCAGTTGCCCTGGCCGTCGATCAGCGGGTAACGTGTGGTAAATGATTGTGCCAGGTGAACCATTGCCTCGTAGCAGGCGGAATCACCGTGCGGGTGGAACTTGCCGAGCACATCGCCGACGGTGCGGGCGGATTTCTTGTGCTTCGAGGAGGCCAGCAGACCGAGTTCCGACATGGCATAGACGATTCGCCGTTGCACCGGCTTGAGGCCGTCACCGATATGCGGCAGCGCCCGGTCGAGAATGACGTACATCGAGTAATCGAGGTAAGCCTTCTCGGTAAACGTTTTCAGCGGCAGCTGCTCGATACCTTCGTAATCGAGTTCAAGTGTTTCCATAGCAGTTAACCCTGTGTATCAGCTTGCAGGTCAGACTTCGGCGAGATTGCCGCGTTTTTCCAGCCAGGCGCGGCGGTCCGTGGCACGTTTCTTCGCCAGCAGCATGTCCATCATGCTGTGCGTGTCGTCTTTTGCGTCGATAGTCAGCTGGACCAGGCGGCGCGTCTCGGGGGCAATGGTGGTTTCGCGCAATTGCATGGGATTCATTTCACCGAGTCCCTTGAATCGCTGCACCATGACCTTGCCCTTTATCTTTTCAGCCGCGATACGATCCAGTACACCCTGTTTTTCCCTGTCATCGAGGGCGTAAAACACGTCCTTGCCGGCATCGATCCGGTACAGCGGCGGCATG